>NZ_VPCP01000042.1:0-30475 GCF_013418145.1 Acinetobacter sp. YH12201
TAATCAGACTTTGCACAAAGCCAGTAACCATACGTAAAGACAGACGGAATAAGGATTTAATCATTAAGCAGCATTGGATGGCTGCGTCGGAGTAGGTTTGATTTCGCCCTTGTTTGCCTTTTGATGGCGCATACCATTGCGTAGCAGGATCAAACCAAAGGGCAATATTTCCGCGACTCATGAGTGCTCGGTTATATGCGGGCCAATTGGTTGTGCGGTAGATTTTGTGTGTAGGCTTCTTCATTTGAAAATTATATCGCTGAAAAAGCCTTTACAGATAGGTTTGTGCAACAAAGCCTATTTTTAATCAATGATATATCGTATGAAAAAAAGGTCCAAACCATAAGGGTTGGGCCTTTTTAATGATTTATCATGTTCCATATTTTTAATTAGACACACTGAACAAAAGGGTCTTACTTACCCAAAATCATTTCCAGTACAAACTTGGAACCAATAAAACCAATCGCCAGTAGCATAAAACCAATCAAAGTAAAGCGAATGGCTTTCTGACCGCGCCAGCCAAATTTATAATGACCAATCAACAGAAAGCCATAAACAAACCAGGAAATAATACTAAACGCCGTTTTATGCGCCAAATGCTGGGCAAAGAAATTTTCAATGGTAAAGAAACCAAAACCAAGCGCTAAAGTCAGCAAGATAAAACCGGTAATGATTAAATCAAACAGCAAGGATTCCATGGCCTGGAATGAAGGTAGTAAATTAACCCACAGTCTTTTGGTCTTATTCTTTAATTCACGGTTCTGAAACCACAAAATCACGGCTTGAATGGTGGCCATCAACAGAACCGCATAGGCGGATAAAGACAAAATAATATGAATGTCTAGGCCCAGAGAATGCTGTTCAATCACCTGATTGGTCTTGCTTAAGGTAAAACCTAAAATGAGACCGATTGCAGCAACAGGGATACCCAGTAAATTCAGTGCCAAAATGGGACGAAATGTACTAAACAGCAGGCTGAGCAGCAGCATCAGACCAGAGGTAAATGACATCAGCACAAAAACATCATAATTGATGCCTAAAGGGGTCAGCATATCGCTATACAGCACAGCCCCGTGCAACATTACCCCTAAACCCAGTACCAGCCCAATAAGCCAATGGTTTGGATCACGTTTTGACATTAAGTGGATAAACAGATACCAGAAAGATGAGGTATAAGCGATTAATGCTAAGATCGTGTAAACCAAGGGCAGGCTAATCATGTCAAACCTTTTTCAGGATGATGAATATTCATTTATATAAATTCGATGCGAACTACAGTATCCTATAGCATTCTATGCATAAATTTTCTATTTTAAGAAACAATTTTTTGCTCACGGCTATTTTAAGCGGAATTTGCAATGTTTGATACCTTAACAGAACGACTCACGCAGAGTTTAAGAAATGTTACTGGCTCAGGGCAGCTAACCGAAGACAATATTAAAGATACGTTACGTGAAGTGCGTATGGCACTTCTTGAAGCCGATGTGGCGTTACCTGTAACTCGTGAGTTCATCGCGAAAGTTAAGGAAGAGGCATTGGGCCAAGAAGTGATGACTCAGTTATCACCGGGCCAGGCGTTCGTCAAAATTGTACATGACGAACTGACCAAAATGATGGGTGAGGCCAATGAAAGCCTTGACCTCGCAGCCAAACCCCCTGTGGTTGTACTGCTTGCAGGTTTGCAAGGTGCGGGTAAAACCACGACTGCGGCAAAACTTGCACGTTTCCTGCAAGAGCGTCAAAAGAAAAAAGTGGCCATGGTTTCTGCCGACGTTTATCGTCCAGCGGCAATCAAACAGCTGCAAACTGTAGCGGGTGAAGTTGGCGCGATTTTCTTTGAATCGAATGCCAATGAAAAACCAATTGATATTGCCAACCGTGCCATTGAACAAGCGAAAATCCAGTTTGCTGATGTGCTGATTGTCGATACCGCAGGTCGTCTACACGTCGATGACGAAATGATGGACGAAATTAAAGAGCTTCATGCTGCCATCAAGCCGACTGAAACCCTGTTCGTGGTCGATGCCATGACCGGTCAGGATGCGGCGAATACAGCCAAAGCCTTTAATGATGCGCTTCCATTAACCGGTGTGATCCTCACGAAAACTGATGGTGATGCACGCGGTGGTGCGGCGCTTTCAGTTCGTGCAATTACCGGCAAGCCAATTAAATTCCTGGGTATGGGCGAAAAGCTCGATGCACTTGAGCCATTCCATCCTGAGCGTATCGCTCAGCGTATCTTGGGTATGGGTGATGTGCTTTCTTTGGTCGAAGAAGTTGAACGCAAGATCGACAAAGAAAAAGCCGAAAAAATGGCGAAAAAATTGCAAAAAGGCGGCAGCTTCAACTTTGAAGATATGCTGATGCAATTTGAGCAAATGAATAAAATGGGCGGCATGATGGGCTTCCTAGATAAACTTCCAGGCATGAGCAACTCGGGTATTCAGGATGCGATTGCGCAGGCGAACCCCGAAAAGCAAGTGAAAAAGATGGAAGCGATTATCCAGTCGATGACCATTAAAGAGCGTCGTAACCCGGACCTCATGAACCCAAGTCGTAAAAAACGTATTGCAGCAGGTTGCGGTATGGATGTTGCTGAAGTGAATAAACTCATCAAGCAACACGCGCAAATGGCGAAAATGATGAAGAAATTTGCCAATCCGTCAGGTATGGCAAAAATGATGCGTTCATTGGGCAATATGCAAAAGCAATTCGGTGGCGGTGGTATGGGCCCGCTATTCGGCAATAAAGATAAATAAGATTGAGCTTTACTGATCAATCCCAAGAAGGCGCGTAATGCGCCTTTTTTATTGCCTTTTTTCCTATCCTAAAAACACTTTGAAACAATCCGGTTTATTTTGTGATGAACAGGCTGGATTTTTTGATTCTCATCGGCATATTATAATTGAATAAATATGACTCATTCTACAATTTATAATAAGAAGAACAGATATGTCACAATTACAAAAGCAAGTTTATATTGTGCATGGTGATCAAGCTTCTCCTAATGATCACTGGTTTCCCTGGCTTAGCCAGCAAATTCAGCATTCAGGCCATCTGGCAAGGCGACTAATCTTACCCGATTCGAACGCACCAAATTTTCAAAGCTGGCAAACAGCAATACAGCTGCAAATACCCCATTTAGATTCAGAAAGCATTATTGTCGCGCATGGTTTAGGTTGTCTTGCCAGTCTGCATTTTTTGACTCAGGCACTCAGTCAGACTTCAATTAAAGGGCTGATACTGGTGGCTGGCTTTAAGGATAAACTCACTGCATTACCCGAATTGGAGGGTTTTATTCGGCAGGCAAAATTAGACATGGCTATTTTGCAAAAACAGATTGCGACCCGATTTTTACTGTTTTCCTGTAATGATCCTTATGTGTCACCGCCCAAAGCTGTACTGCTAGGTCATTACATTAATGCCCAGATGCAGGAGGTGAACCATGCCGGGCATTTTATGCGCAGTGATGGTTTTGATGAATTTAACCAGGTCTGGGATGTGCTAAAACCTTTGCTGCTGCATTAATCTGGTGGGAATCTATTGCAATCTTTATGCAAGTAATGAGGTAAATTGCCGGATGCACACATTCAGCCATTCATTTTTATAAAAGGCTGCACCGAACTGCCGGAAGTCTGGCAGACGATACAACCTTATCTGATTCGCTAAATCCTATTCGTTAAAATCAGGCGTCAGCCAAGGAATAAATATAATTTTGCAGCCCTTTCAGCAACAGATCATGCTCAATAACAGGCTGATAAGCTGTCAAATATTTAGCAAATAGTGGTGCATCACCACCGGTTAAAATCAGTTGGCTTGGGTATTTTTCCAGGACCTTTTCAATGGTGCTGACCAGACTGAGCAGAATGCCATGGTGAACGGCATCGATGGTATTGCGACCTGGGCTAAGCTCATCAAATATGGCATCGGGAATCTTGATGCCTTTGGTATTTTGAATCAGGGAATCACGCTGCAAATACAGGTTCGGCAGGATATAACCGCCCAAGTGTTGCAAGCCATCGGTGAGGTCAATGGTCAGTGCAGTTCCACAACTGATCACACAATATTTTTGCTCCGGATTGTTCACGACAGCCAGCATTTGCAGCCAGCGGTCAATCCCGAACTTGCTGGTATCTTCATAGGCACAGCGTAAGCCGGCATATTCGGCATGAACTTTGGCAAAAGTCACCGGAACATTTAAAAACTTGAGAATTTTTTGGATGCGTTCATTGTTCTTTTTGTCCTGAACCGAAGACACCCCGGCTTGTTGCAGATCCAGACTTTTAAAATGCTGGATTAAACCGAGGAGCAGTTCGGCAGGGGATTGCAGATGCAGTTCTGCACCATGTTCAATTACCTGATGATTTTCAGTAATCCAGTATTTGAGTCGGGTATTGCCGATATCCAGCCATAAATTCTTCATTGCATTTCTCTAAAGAGAGGTACTCAGGCGGCGTAAACGCCCTTGATAAAACTGTTTTAAGCCGTCAGGGGTGTCAATGTTGACCGAACCATCATCCTGAATGCCTTGGAAGATACCTGAACATACTCCCGAATGGTCTTCAAATTCAACAGCCTGGTTTATAAAAGCCGCATAATGATTAAAACGTGCCGCCAGGTTATAGCAGTCATGATCAAACCATGCACTGGCTTGCTGAATCGCTATATACAGTTCAGCAATCAGCTGAATACGGGAAGTATCCTGTAATCCTAACTCATGCAATGACGTCGCATGCTGGTCAATCTGTGCTTGAGGTACAGGTTCGAGATTAATCCCGACCCCGACAATGACCTGATGTGGGGAAATCGGTTCAACCAGAATGCCGCCCCATTTACCTTGTCGACTATACAGGTCATTCGGCCATTTCACTTGCAAATCTAAATTTTGCAAACTCGGCATTTGTAAAATATTCAGTGCGATTTCAAGCGCCAGCCGGCCATCAATGGCTGTTCGCGTATTCAGCAATGTGCTTAAATAGATGTTGCCTTCAGGCGATACCCACTGTCGTTGACGCTGTCCACGACCTTGAGTCTGTTTGGAACTGCAAACCAGAACACTGTGCACGCCTTTCAGTGCAATTTTACGTACATCGTCATTGGTCGACGTGGTGACGGGTTTGAGTAACAAAACTTCAGGAAGCTGATGGGCATCATCGAGGATTTTTTGCAGCTGTCGGGTCTCTAAATCCATTTAAATCTAAGTAACCGTGGAATGTGAATAATGGAGTTAATCATATATTTATTGATTGGTGCAATGGCGGGCTTTGCTGCCGGGCTGTTTGGTGTTGGTGGCGGCCTGATTATTGTTCCCATTCTTTATATTGTATTTACCCAGTTACATTATGATCCATCGGTGATTATGCATCTGGCTGTGGGTACATCTTTAGCGACCATTATTGTCACTTCCATCAGCTCGGTCACAGCGCACCATAAAAGAGGCGCAGTGATGTGGGATGTATTTCGTAATTTAGCGCCGGGACTGGCTTTAGGGGCATTTTTAGGAGCCGGTATTGCGGACTATATGTCGGGTCAGGGCTTGCAATTATTAATCGGCTTTTTTGCCCTTTGGGTGGCATATACCATGTTTAATGGTGCAAGCAAAGCGGTGGACCCGAATCATCATTTACCTTCCAGAGCCATGCAGATTCTGGCAGGTGGCGGAATTGGGATTGCCTCTGCCATATTCGGTATTGGTGGTGGTAGCTTGACCGTGCCATATTTAAGCCGTCATGGTGTGGTGATCCAGAAAGCGGTGGCCACCTCAGCTGCAGGCGGCTTGCCGATTGCTATTGCTGGTGCGTTAGGCTTTATGTGGTTTGGTTCCAATACCGAAACTGAAATACCGCATAGTATTGGCTATGTGCATATCTATGCCTTTATTGGTATTAGTGTCATGAGTTTTATGACGGCTAAATTAGGTGCAAAAGTGGCGCATAAACTATCGCCAGCCATGCTGAAAAGATGTTTTTCCTGCCTGTTAGCAACTGTCGGTTCGTATTTTATTTATCAAGGTTTTTCAGCCTTTTTTTAATTTAAAAACCATATAAAAGAGATGAAAAGGTGTGCTATGGTTTTTGCATACGCACCTTGAGATCACTTATCCTGCAGTTTTTCTAGGGATGTGCTGAACTAAGAATAAGTTTTATTTTATAATTTAAATGAATCACTTAGGTTGAAGTGAGTCTAGAGTAGGATATTTGGCAGAAATAGACAGTTTTATCCGATCTACTGATCACAAACTGATATTGGCTTTATCGACTTGAAAATTGTCTGACAATGTCATATTTTTTGCAATTAAAATCAAGTAAAAAAGCAAGTAACAATCAGGATTTATCCACAGGGTTTATCCAATTTTTTTGATTGCATCTTATAAAAACAAGATAGGAACAGTATGCAAGAACAAGAAAAGGACAGTTTGTCCGAGCAGATTGCCAGGCATATTAGTGAGCAAATCATTCGCGGTGAACTGGTAGAGGGGGAACGCATTCAAGAATTGCGCATTTCCTCTGAACTGGATGTCAGTCGTGGTTCGGTGCGTGAAGCCTTACTGCTGCTGGAGCGTACCCAATTAATCGAAATTTATCCCCGTCGTGGGGCGATTGTCTCGGAAATGTCTGCCCAGCAGGTACGTGCCCTGTTTGAAATGTGTGCATTGCTGTGTGGGCAAATCGTGCAACGCATGGCCGAAACCTGGCGTCCGCATGAAGCCGAAAGCATTCAGGCATTATTGCAACAGTTGCAGGAAGAAACCCGTCACGGCCATACTGAAAAATTTTATGATTTAATCTTTCAGGGCTTGTCTCGTCAGCATGAAATGGTCGGCAATCCTTATTTAATGAAAGTCTACCAGGAACTGTTACCTTCACTGCGCCGCAGCTATTTTTTAACCTTAAATATCTCGCATCGCGAACTGCAGGAATCATTTGAATTATTTAAGCTGGTGACTGATGCAGTTTTGATCCGAAAATCACAACAAGCTACTTTATTTATGGATGATTTTTGTCGACACTTGCGTAACCTTGTGTTGGAATCTCTGACACGGATGAAACAAATCGAACTTGCATGGGCAAGACGTTCACGACGTTGATCAGGACATTATGCGTTTAAGCAGCTTAAAACTTTCCGGCTTTAAATCTTTTGCCGACAGTACAACTTTACATTTCAAGGCAAATCGTACCGCTGTGGTTGGGCCTAACGGTTGTGGTAAATCCAATGTGATTGATGCCATACGCTGGGTAATGGGAGAGTCCAGTGCGCGCCAGCTGCGTGGCGGCAGCATGCAGGATGTGATTTTTACCGGAACTGCGAAACGAAAACCTGTCGGTGTAGCCAGTGTCGAACTGCGTTTTGACAATACCTATGGCAAGCTCGGTGGCGCTTATAATGCCTATAACGAATTGGCTGTACGTCGTCAGGTCAACCGTGATGGCAAGTCCGAATATTTTTTAAATGGCACCAAATGCCGTCGTCGTGACATCACCGACATTTTCTTGGGAACCGGTTTGGGTCCGCGCTCTTACGCGATCATTGAACAGGGCATGATTAACCGTCTGGTCGATGCCAAACCTGAAGAAATGCGGGTGTTTATTGAGGAAGCTGCCGGTGTTTCCCGTTATCAGGCACGTCGCCGTGAAACCCTATTGCATCTGGATCACACCACGCAAAATTTATCCCGCCTTGAAGATATTGCCGCGGAACTGAAATCCCAGCTGAAAACCCTGAAACGTCAATCCGAAACCGCCATTCAATATAAAGAACTGGAAACCCGGATTCGCACCATAAAAGTGGAAGTGCTGTCATTTCAATGTGAGCAAAGCAGCCGCTTACAGCAAGAATATACTGTGCAGATGAATGAGCTGGGCGAAACCTTCAAGCTGGTGCGTTCCGAATTGACTACTTTGGAACATGATTTGACTGCAACCAGTGAATTATTTCAGCGCCTGATTCAGCAGTCCACGCCACTGCAAAATGAATGGCAACAGGCCGAGAAAAAACTGGCTGAACTGAAAATGACGCTGGAACAGAAGCAATCCTTGTTCCAGCAGAATACGACAACCTTAAGTCAGCTGGAACAGCAAAAACTACAGACCAAAGAACGGCTGCAACTGATTGAATTACAAATTGAAACTTTGCAAGCCCAGCATGAACAGCAGACTGAACAATTACAGCAGCAAGAAAGCCAGGGACAAGACCAGAGTCAAAGTCTGGGGGATTTGAAAGCACAACAGCAACAGGTACAACAGCAATTTGAACTGGTCAAAGCTCAGGTTGAAAAACAGCAGCAGCAAAAACTGCAGATGCTGGTGCAAAGTGAGCAGTTGGCCAAAAATATTGCCCGGATTGAACAGCAAAAACAGACCTTGCAACAACAAGCCGCACAAATTCAAAATCAGCACCAGCTGGAGGATATTGAACAGCTGGAAAGTGAAAAAGTTCAACTGTCTCAGCAGATTGAACAGCTGGAACAAGCCATTCAAACGCAGAAACAAACATTAGAGTCAGTGCAAGCACAATATGCGCAGCAGAAAAATGATGTTTCAAGTTTGAAGTCTGCGATTCAGGTGTTGCAGTCGGAACAGAAAAATCTCCATCAGTTGCTGATCAAGAACAGTCCGAAAGTCCAGAGCGATGCCGTGCAGTTGATGCAGGTGTTGAAGCTCAAAGATCAGGCCAAAGACCATGCCCATCTGATTGAAAAATTCCTGGCGAAATGGCTCTCTGCACAAGTATTAGATGCTAATGCTGATTTCACGGAAAGTATTGCCCGTCAGCTGAAAGTTCAGGTGGCAAAAGGGCAGATTCAGCTGGCCAGTTTACCGTGTCTGGCCGAATGGATTGAATCGCCGCAGCATTCCATCTGGCAGCAGGTGGCCGTTGCAGACAATCTTCATCAGGCTTTGGCTTTACAGTCTCAATTGGGTATTGGTCAGTCTATCTTGACGCTGGATGGTTATCAGGTGGCTCAAGATTGGGTGATCGGTCTGTTTTACGATGAAGCCAGTCAGGCAGGACAAGGGGCACTGAGTCACCGTATCCGTTTGGAAGAAATTGAAACAGCATTGGCACAGCAGTTGCCACAGCTTGAAACGGCGGAACAGCTGTTGCCGGAACTGGTAAAACAGATTCAAATGTTGCAAAAAAATATTCAAGAGCAGCAAGACCAGTTAAAGCTACAGCAAAAAGCGTTGCAGCAGTTGGATGTCAATGTTGCCAAAGTACAAAGTACGGATCAGGCTTTTTCGCTTCAGAAACAGCAATTGGCCAGTCAGTTGCAACAGCTGGATGAGCAGCTGGAAGAGGATGCCATGCAGAAAGATGATCTGGAAATTGATCTGCATGCCTTAAACCTGAAACTGGAACAGGCTTTACCGAATTATAAAACCCTGCAATTCCAGGTTGAGGAACTGACCGAGCAGCTGGAAAATACCCAGCACACCTGGCAGCAAGCGCAACAGGAGCTCGAACTGTTACGTCGTCAGGCCACGCAAACCCGACAGCAAATTGAATTGCTGGAAAAAGATGCTTCATTCTCAAAAGCACAGTATCAGCAGATTATTGCGCAAATGGAGCAGGCGAAAAAGTTTGTTGATCCGGTGCAGCTGGAATTACCAGCACTGGAATCTCAATTCAGTGAGCAGGCACACATTACCGAGAAGTTGCAAAAGACCTGGAATGAATGGCAGGCTGAACTGAACAGTGTTCAAGAAAAACAGCAGCACCTGACCGAACAGCGTCATCAGCATCAGCAGCAAGATGAAAAGCTGCGTACTCAACTGGAAGAAAAGCGACTGGCCTGGCAAGCAGCCAAGTCTGACTGGCAGCACTATTCTGAACAGTTAAAAGAGATGAATAGTGAAATGCTCACCGGGCTGAGTATTGATATTGCCAGCCATCAACAAACCTTGGAAAGAGCACAGCAGCAGTTTGAAAAACTGGGTGCGGTGAATCTGGCGGCTTCTGAAGAATATGAGGAAGTCTCCAGTCGCTTTGAAGAACTGAGTCATCAGATTGAAGACCTGGAAAAAACAGTCGATCAGTTACAGGGTGCCATGAAGAGTATTGATCAGGAAACCCGCAAATTGTTTATGACCACCTTTGATCAGGTCAATCATGAACTGCAAGACCTGTTCCCGAAGGTATTTAATGGCGGTGAAGCCAGTTTAAGCCTTGAAGATGACTGGCAATCGGGTGTAAAACTAATGGCGCGTCCACCGGGTAAACGGAACAGTTCTCTGGCCTTACTCTCTGGTGGTGAAAAAGCATTAACAGCATTGGCATTGGTGTTTGCCATCTTCCGTTTAAATCCGGCACCGTTCTGTGTACTGGATGAGGTCGATGCACCTTTGGACGATGCCAATGTGGGACGGTTTTGTAACCTGGTAAAAGAACTTTCTGAACAGGTGCAATTCATTTACATTACCCATAATAAAGTTGCAATGACGATGGCAACCGATTTGTTAGGTGTTACCATGCCAGAACCGGGCACCTCAAAATTAGTCACTGTCGATTTGGAACAGGCAAAAGAATACGGTTTAGTTGCGGAGTCATAGTATGGAAGTCACTACGATTGTTGGCATAGTTATCGCCATCATCATTATGCTATTCGGTTTAAGATTATTGTTTAAAAAACCTGGGGATGCAGCACCGTCACTAGATTCGGAACTTCATGTCAATTCTGACAGCCAGCAACCGGTCATTCCTCGTCATGTGCGTGATCAACTACAAAGTGCAAAAGAAGCCGAACGTGTTGAACCCACTTTAACTGAAACGGCGGCTGAACAGCTTCCGGCAGCTCAGCAGGCAGAAGCGCAAGCAGAAAAGGTTGAAACCGCTCAGGTTGAACAGGCAGCAGCACCCGCTCAGGCGGAGTTGAAAGCAGATGCTACCGCTGTAGAAGAAGTAAAATCTGAAGCCAGCTCAGAGCAGGCTCAACAAGGTGAAGATAAAAAAGCAGATGAATTTAACCTGAACAGCAGCATTGAAAAAGCCGAAATTTCAGACTTTGAAGATGAAAGCAGCATTCTGGATGAGCACTTGCATGAACAGCAACGCGTGGATGAAGCCAGTGCCTTATCGACTGCAGCCGAATTTATTGCCTTGAATATTTATCCGGAACGTCGGGTGCTTTCGGGTGAAAAAACCTTAAAAGTCTTGCTAAAGTATGGCCTGCGTTTTGGTGAAATGGCCTGTTTCCATCGTTATACTGAAGATGGCAGCAAGTTACTCTTCTCAGTGTTGCAGATTACTGACGAAGGTGCAGCCGGTTTTGATCTGGAAACTTTATCTACTGAGCAAGTGAAAGGCTTGGCTTTCTTCCTGGCATTGCCACACAGTGATGTACAGAATGCCTTTGATACTATGGACAGCATTTCACGCCTGATTGCCCGTGAAATTGACGGCACCGTGTATGATCAGAACAATCAGGAATTTACGCCGCAATTACGTGAACAATGGCGTCATTTCGCGATTGATTACCGTGCAGGTCAAAGCACAGAAGTTTAGTTTGAAACTGACGGACTCGATTTCTATAATAGCGAGTAGATCAAATAGTTATGAAGGGCGGAAATAGACCGCCCTTTTTTATGGTGTAGATATGACCGAAGATTCAACTATCAAAGCGCAAATGCGTCAATTGATTCAAATTTTAGCCAAGCATAACCATGCCTATTATGTGATGGATCAACCCAGCATTGAAGATAGTGAATATGATCAGCTCTTTCATCAGCTCAAGGCTTTAGAAGAAAAATATCCCGAATATGTACAGGCGGATACTCCGACCAATAAAGTGGGTGGCAAAGCGCTTACTAAATTTGCCAGCGTGACCCATGCCGTACCGATGCTGTCATTGGGTAATGTCTTTAACCAGGAAGAATTGTTCGCTTTTGCCCGCCGTATCGAAGAGCGTTTACCAAACCAGAAGATTCAATACGATGTCGAACTGAAATTCGATGGCCTGGCCATTTCCCTGTGGTATGAAAATGGTGTGCTGGTTCGTGGCGTCACTCGTGGCGATGGTGAAACCGGTGAAGACATTACTCATAATGTTAAAACCATTCGTAACTTGCCGAAAGTTCTAAGCTCTACACAGGCTCAGGTGCCGACGCTGCTTGAAGTGCGTGGTGAAGTGCTGATTCCTAAAGCAGGTTTTGAAAAGCTGAATGCCGAAAATGAAGCCAAAGGCGAAAAGACCTTTGCCAACCCGCGTAATGCAGCGGCAGGCAGTCTGCGCCAGCTCGATCCAAATGTTGCAGCCTCACGTCCACTGGCCTTTTATGCTTATGGTATAGCACAGTGCGAACCTCATCATGGCCAGACCACTATGTATGCCAGTCTGGAATGGTTAACCCAGTTTGGTTTTACCATCGGGGAAAGTCATTTTATTTGTGACACGATTCAGGATGTACAAAAAGCTTATGAAAAAATCAATGCAGAACGTGCCGATTTAAGTGTTGAAATTGATGGTCTGGTCATCAAGGTCGATGACTTAAAACAGCAAAGACAGCTCGGGTTTTTGAGCCGTGAACCCCGTTGGGCAACTGCCTATAAATTCCCGGCGGTGGCGGCTTTAACCACGGTAGAAAATATTGACTGGCAAGTGGGGCGTACCGGAACTTTAACCCCGGTTGCACGTTTAAACCCTGTCGCGGTCGGTGGGGTCACAGTGTCCAATGTCACCCTGCATAATATTGGCGAAATCCACCGTTTAGATGTCCGAATTGGCGATACCGTCAGCGTATACCGTAGCGGTGATGTGATTCCGAAAGTGGAAAAAGTCTGGCCGGAATTCCGCCCGGATGAGGCAGTAGAGGTTCATTTACCGGAAAATTGTCCTGTTTGTGATTCGCCGGTGGTGATGCCTGAAGGCGAGGCATTGGCACGCTGCTCTGGCGGTTTGTACTGTGCAGCCCAGCGAATTGAAGCCATTCGCCACTTTGTTTCGCGTAAGGCTATGGATATTGAAGGTCTGGGCGATCGCTGGGTGGAATGTTTACTCCATCTCGACCTGCTCAAAAATGTGGCGGATATTTACTGTTTGCACGAACATCGTGAACAGCTTTTAAACATTGATAAAATGGGTGAAAAATCGGTACAAAACCTGTTTGATGCAATTGAAAACAGCAAGAAAACCACACTGGCTTCCTTCATTTATGCCTTGGGGATTCGTGGCGTGGGAGAAACCACTGCACGTATGCTGGCCAATACTTTCCAGACTTTTGAAGCACTGCAAAATGCCGATATTGAAGCCTTGAAAAAAACGCCGGATGTTGGGGAGATTACCGCTGAATGGATTATCGATTTCTTTCAGGCGCCGCATAATCTGGAAGTGGTCAAGCGTTTGCTCGAAGCGGGAATTCACTGGGATGCTCCAGTTGCCCCGACACGTCAGCCACTAAATGGCGAAAGCTGGGTGGTGACGGGTACGCTCAGCAGCATGGGCCGTGATGAAGCGACACAGTTACTCCAAGCCTTAGGCGCACGCGTCAGCGGCAGTGTATCCAGTAAAACCAAATGTGTCGTTGCTGGTGAGAAAGCCGGTTCCAAGCTGGATAAGGCAGAAAAACTCGGTGTCGCTGTGATCAACGAAGAACAGTTTATTGCTTTGATGAAAGAGCATGGTCAACTTCCTGCTTAATCGATCTTAAGCATGAATTAAAAAAGACATCCTCGGATGTCTTTTTTATGGCTTGATTGGGTTGGGATCGTCATGATGAGCTGAATTCACGTACAATATCGATCTATTGACAGGTATTGAGCCTGTCTTATCAGATGATTCTGTTCTCCCGTTGATTATTGGCATACACATGGCGCAAGCAAAGAAAACTTTTCCGCAACAAAAATCGCAATTACATGCACGAAATCTGCATCGCAGTCGTTACGATTTTCCTCAGTTAATGCAGACTTGTCCGGAACTTGCACCTTTTGTTAGCCCAAATAAATATAACGATCTTTCAGTCGATTTTTCTGATCCACTGGCTGTGAAAATGCTCAATAAAGCATTGCTGAAACATTTTTATGGCATTCAATATTGGGATATTCCTCAAGATTTTCTTTGTCCGCCTATTCCGGGTAGAGCTGACTATATCCACTATTTGGCTGACTTGTTGAGTGCCAATAATAAAGGTCAGATTCCAACAGGGCATGCCGTTCAAGTGTTGGATATTGGGGTGGGAGCAAACTGTATTTATCCGATCATTGGTCATCGTAGCTATGGTTGGAAATTTGTAGGCTCAGACATTCATTCTACATCCTTTAAAAGTGCTCAATTCATTGTGGAGGCGAATCCAAATTTGCGTAAAGGGATTCAGATTCGATTGCAGAAGAACTCAAGCAATATTTTCAAAGGTGTGATTAAACCCACAGATCATTTTGATTTGACGATGTGTAACCCGCCATTTCATGCCTCGCAAGATGAAGCAAATGCCACAGCAACTCAAAAATTAAGAAAACTTGGCAAGCCGGTTGATCGGACGAAGGTGGTGTTAAACTTTGGTGGTCAAAAAAATGAACTCTGGTGTGACGGTGGTGAAGAACGCTTTGTCTGCCAAATGGTACAAGAGAGCATACAGTTTGCTGAGCAATGTCTTTGGTTTAGCACACTGGTTTCCAAGAAAACAACATTGCCTGTGCTTTTAAATGCGTTGCGTAAGAGCGGAGCAGTGGATGTGAAAACCATTAAAATGACGCAGGGGCAAAAAGAAAGTCGTTTTGTCGCTTGGACTTTTTTAGATTTAAAGCAACAACAAGCATGGAGAAATGCACGTTGGACTTCAGCTTAAGCCTATTTTCGCTGAGGATGAGTGAGCTTGTCGGTGCATGACTAAGATTTGGCCTGCTTATACCAATGAACAAGCTCAATTTTGCTTATATATAATAACCTGATGCCGATGCACTCAGCGTTTCTGATTTGATACGCATATAGTTCAATGAATATATGCCACAATGATTTTGAATCTAGTTACAAAAAACCAATACATTATAAAAGTACTTTGATCTTGTTCATCTAAGCTGAGTACTGAGTGCAAGACATTGTTTTATAAATGGGAATTTATTCAACTAAAACTGTAAATGTAAGTGCTTCTCATTTTAATTGTTTAAAAATCATATATTTACGGAAATTTTATTTTGCAAATCCAGATGATTTTCTCCATAATAAGCCCATAAAGGTAGGGAGTTATAAAAATGCGTGGTAATCCAGAAGTCGTAGATTATTTAAATATGTTGATCGGTGGCGAACTGGCTGCTCGCGACCAATACCTGATCCACTCTCGTATGTATGAAGATTGGGGACTGACCAAAATCTTTGAACGGATCGACCATGAAATGCAGGAAGAAGCTGCTCATGCCGATGCGCTTATTCGCCGTGTATTGTTTTTAGAAGGTACACCGAATATGAACCGCGATGACATCGAAACTGGTGAAGATGTGGTGAGCTGTTTAAAAGCAGATTTAAAACTCGAATATCATGTACGTGAAAAATTGGCACAAGGCGTGAAATTGTGTGAAGAGAAAGGTGATTATGTGAGCCGTGATATGCTTCGTCAGCAAATGTCGGATACGGAAGAAGATCATACATACTGGTTGGAAAAACAGATTCGTCTGATTGAATTGATTGGTTTGCAAAACTATATTCAATCGCAAATGTAAGTTTAAATGTTGAAATATAAAGCCTGACCTGAGTCGGGCTTTATATTTGTTTAAATTTATGATTGAGATGGGCAATGACGTGCTATTGAGAAAATTTCCGTATATCCGCCAGGACCTGAGCCGCATGAGTTTGCGTATTCACACTGCTATAGTGGTAAACAATGGTGCCTTGAGGATCAATCAGAAAGCTTTCCCGTTTGGCAATTTGGATAATGCCCAGATTACGCACAATACCCAATTGATTCGATAACTGGTGTTTGTGATCTGCCAAAAGAGGAAAGGTTAAACCTAATTTTTCTGAAAATTTTTGATGGGATTTGACATCATCCAGACTCACCCCCAAAACCACGGCATTGCTTTTTAAAAATTGTGGATAGAGCGCTTTAAATTGATTGGCTTCCTCGGTACAGCCAGGAGAGTTGTCTTTAGGATAGAAATATAACACCACCCATTTGCCTTTGTACTGGTTCAAGGAATGCCATTGACCATTTTGATCCTGCAATTTAAATGCAGGTGCCGCTTTTCCGACCCATTGTTTCTCAGTGTTTTTCTGAGAAGCGAAGATCGAATTTTCGGCATAGGCAGGAACCGTGAAAGCGTTGAATGCTGATATGGATATCAAGCTGATTTGCAGCAGTTTTGAAGTTTTCATGACGTATACTTTTATAATTAATGTTTGCATTAATCTTAGCAGATTTGCTGATGAGACGTTGCAGTGTAGGTTTGTAATGATTTCAAATTTTATTATGAACGAAATTCTTTAAAAATTACCTGTGTTTGCATATTTACCTTTGATGGATCAAAAGTAACAAAACCCCGCTGTCGGTCAAAGGTAAGATTCATATCATCCTTCAGCAACAACGACTCCCTTGTCGCCATTCACGATAGTGGATTATGAATGAATTTTGAAATGCTGCTGCGAGAATTGAGACAGAGGTTTTATACTGTTCAAATGATTTAGTTTTTTTAGAGCTTACCTTGAATCAACGTATTTTACTCATCACGGGCTGGGGCGGTGGAACCCAACTGCTTGATCCATTAAAACAGGCTTTGGCGGCGCAAGGATATGAGGTTGAACTTTGCAACATTTTTAATGCTTTAGATGAACAGGTTCTACAGCAGAAAGTGGAACTGGCGCATCAGTTTGATGTGATTGCCGGTTGGTCTTTGGGGGGGCAGTTGGCTACAGTATTGGTCGATCAGGTTCAAAAGCAGCATGGACAGGAAAAAGTATTGATTACTTTGGGTTCCAACCCCTGTTTCGTAGCAAACGATACATGGCCAATGGCAATGGATCAGCCGACCTTTCAGCAGTTCAAACAATCATTTGAACAAGATGCAATTTCCACTTTAAAAAAGTTTGGCTATATGGTGTGTCAAGGCACAGTAACCACCAAAGCTGACTTCATCACTTTACAAAGTTTGATTCAGGCACAATCGATTGAAACTTTAAGACAAGGATTATTATGCCTTGAGTATTTAAATAATGTCGATATCTTGAGGGATTACCCAGGTCATCAATATCATGTGTTTGCAAAACAGGATTTTTTAGTTAGCTACAAAGTTCAAAGAAATTTTCATAAATTCAATGCAAAGTTTCTGGAAACAGAGCTGATCAGCGGGTCACATGGCTTTCCTTTATTTGAAGCTGAACTAATAACTGGCAAAATCTGCCAATTTTTAAAGAAAATAGAACAAACAAGCGGATAACTGGTTTATCTCGCAATTTATTTTTAGTTCATGCAGGTTTAAGATCATGAAAAATTGATTTTCAAGCGTCTGCAGGAGTAAGGGATGACCGAATTAAACGACCAGGACTTTGATCTTGCGCATATCTGGCATCCTTATACCTCCATGACCGATCCATTGCCGACCTTTAAGGTAAAACAGGCGCATGGTGCCATTATCGAGCTGGAAGATGGACGGCAACTGATTGATGGCATGTCTTCTTGGTGGTGTGCCATCCATGGCTATAACCATCCTGAACTGAATCAGGCCGTGACGGATCAATTACACAAGATGTCGCATATCATGTTTGGTGGTTTGACTCATGATCCTGCGATTGAACTTGGCAGACTGTTGTTAAAAATTACCCCGCCCAGTCTGGATAAAATTTTCTATGCTGACTCTGGATCTGTTGCGGTAGAAGTGGCATTAAAAATGGCGGTGCAGTTTTGGACTGCACAAGGTGAAAGTCAGAAAACCAATTTTGTCACCCCGCGTTCTGGCTATCATGGCGATACCTGGAATGCCATGTCAGTTTGTGATCCGGTCACAGGCATGCATCAGATTTTTGGTTCCAGTTTACCTAACCGTTTCTTTGTTGCAGCCCCACAGGTCGGCTTTGATGATGAATGGAATCAGGATGATATTGCAGAATTGGAACAGGTCTTAAAACAGCACCATGCCAGCATTGCTGCTTTAATTCTGGAACCGATTGTGCAGGGTGCGGGCGGGATGCGTTTTTATCATCCTGAATATTTGCGTCAAGCCAAATTGCTGTGTGAACAATATAAAGTGCTGCTGATTTTTGATGAAATTGCCACTGGTTTTGGTCGTACTGGCAAATTGTTTGCCTGGGAACATGCCGGCGTTGAGCCGGATATCATGTGCATCGGCAAAGGCTTGACTGGTGGTTATATGACACTTTCGGCTACCTTAACCAGCAAGCGTGTAGCTGAAACCATTAGCCGTGGTGAGGCAGGCGTATTTATGCATGGCCCGACCTTTATGGCCAATCCGCTGGCCTGTGCGGTGGCTGTGAAAAGTACCGAGGTTTTATTGGCTCAGGACTGGCAAGCCAATATTCAGCGCATCGAGCAACAGTTGCAACACCATCTGCAACCCCTATCAGCACTGGATTATGTGCAGGATGTGCGGGTGCTGGGCGCGATTGGTGTGGTGGAGCTGACATTTAATGTGGATATGAAAAGCCTGCAACAACAGTTTGTTAAGCGAGGCATCTGGATACGTCCATTTGGTAAACTGGTCTATGTGATGCCGCCGTATGTGATTACTGAACAACAATTGAATATATTGCTGGAACAATTAGTGAATGTGGTGGAGCAGATGCAAGAGGTATCCGCATGAAATTGTTAAATAACCAGCTGTTAAATGCCCCTTTGTTAAATGATTATGCAAGCAAACTGGATGAACTCAAACAGCAGGGCAATTTGCGGCAATTTACCTCTAATGTCCAGCAAGGCCGAATGATTGAAATCCAGTGTCATTCGATGCTTAACCTGTCTTCCAATGATTATTTGGGATTGGCAGCAGACTTAACTTTGCGTGAACAGTTTTTTGACGAAACACCGAATGAACTTCGTGTCATGAGTTCATCTTCTTCAAGGCTTTTAACCGGAAATTTTCCTGAATATGAACAGCTGGAAGCCAGTTTAAGTCAGGCTTTTCATGGACGAGCTGCGCTGTTATTCAACAGTGGCTATCACATGAATATCGGGATTCTGCCAGCTTTAAGCGACAGTAAGACCCTGATTCTGGCCGACAAACTGGTGCATGCCAGCATGATTGACGGTATCCGTTTATCCTCTGCAAAATATGTGCGTTATCGGCACAATGACCTGAATCATCTGCAACAGCTTTTACAGCAATACCATACAGATGAGGCTTTTGAGCGCATTATTGTGGTCACGGAATCCATTTTCAGCATGGATGGCGACGAAACCGATCTGGCTGAACTGGTTCGTATCAAACAACAATTTGCTAAAGTGATGCTGTATGTTGATGAAGCACATGCCATTGGTGTGCGCGGCGAGCAAGGCTTGGGCTGTGCAGAACAGTATGCGGTGATTGATGAGATTGATCTGCTGGTTGGGACTTTCGGGAAAGCACTGGCATCGGTCGGTGGTTATCTGATTTGCCATCCGATCATTCGTGAATATCTGATTAATTCCATGCGTCCGCTGATTTTCAGTACCGCACAGCCACCCATGTGTATGGCGTGGACTGATTTTATTTTCCAGAAAGTTTTAGGCTTACAACAGCAACGTCAGCATCTGCAACAGATCAGTCAAAATCTGCAACAGTCGGTACAGGCCAAAGGTTTTGATTGTCCTTCGACTTCACATATTGTGCCGGTAATTATTGGCGAGTCACAAAAGACGGTGGAAAAAGCCCGGCAGCTACAACAGGCCGGATTTTATATCATGCCGGTGCGTCCACCTACAGTACCGAAACACAGTTCAAGATTGCGTATTTCACTGACTTCTCAAGTCAATCAGGCTGACCTTGAGCAGCTGGTGGCGTTGCTGTGAGTTGTTGCCGTGAATATTGATAAGTCTCAAGTTGCACAGCGTTTTGCCAAGGCAGGACAAAGCTATGCCGCACATGCCATCGTGCAAAAACAGATTTGCCAACAGCTGCTGCAATTGATGCAGCAATATTTGCCCAGTACCAGCTTGAACCGTGTTTTTGAAATCGGCTGTGGCTCAGGCAATTTAAGCCATTTGCTGATGCAAAATTTGGAAATAAAGCATGTGTTTTTAAATGACCTGTATCTTGAAGTTCAGCAGCATTTTCAAGCTAAGGAAAATTTGGAGTGGCTGATTGGCGATGTGGAACAACTAGATTTTCCGCAGTCCCTTGACCTGATCGCTTCCAGTTCGGCTTTGCAATGGGTGGGCGATATCGATTCGGTCTTTAAAAAAAGTGCAGCGGCGCTTATCGAAAACGGCTATTTGTGTTTTTCCACTTTTGGTCAGCAGAATTTGCAAGAAATTAAGGCTCTGACTGGGCAAGGGCTGAATTATCTGACTCTTGATGAGATTCAGCACAAGCTGCTTAAACAGGGTTTTGAAATTCTGCATCTTTCCGAAAACATGGAAACCTTAACTTTTTCCCATCCTAAAGCGGTGCTGCAGCATTTAAAGGCCACCGGGGTAACTGCAACCGCCGCACAGCATCGTTGGACCAAACAGTCTTTACAGCAGTTTTATCAGGACTATCAGCAATTTTCGGAGCTGGATCAATCTGGTCAGCACCATTATCAGCTGAGCTATCATCCTATTTATTGCATTGCACGGAGTAAGCCATGACATCCCCCGTTTATTTTATCAGTGGCATCGATACTGGTATTGGCAAGACCTATACCACAGGCTATCTGGCGAAGTTATGGAATGAGCAGGGCAAGAAAACCATCACCCAGAAACTGGTGCAAACCGGCAATACTGATATTTCTGAAGATATTGAACAGCACCGTAAAATGATGCAGATGGGCTGGTTTCCGGAAGATGAAAGCAAACTCACCATGCCGGAAATTTTTACTTATCCGGCTTCACCGCATTTGGCGACTAAAATTGATGACCGTGAAATCGACTTCCAGAAAATTGCCGATGCGACCCGGCAATTAACTGAAAAATATGAAGTAGTGTTGCTGGAAGGTGCAGGCGGTTTAATGGTGCCCTTAACCACAGAACTGTTAACGATTGACTATATTGCTGAACAGAAATTCCCTGTCATTCTGGTTAGTTCTGGTCGTTTGGGTAGTATCAATCATACCTTGCTCAGTCTGGAAGTCTTGAAAAGTCGTGGTCTGGAACTTTATGCTTTGGCCTATAACCTGAATGACGAATCACAGGACCAGCTGATTTCCAGAGATACTTCGGATTATTTGAAAAGCTATCTGGCGATACATTTCCCGAATGCACAGTGGATTGATATTCCTGTTTTATCCTAACTCTTGCTTAAAAGAGAAGGATATAAAAAAAGCCACTCTATTGAGTGGCTTTTTAAAGGAAAGTTTTAAAAATTAAAACTTCTTAAAGCTTTTGTTGCCAAATGGTTTACGTGGTGCATTTTCATCACGACGTTCACGCTGGCCATATGTCGCTTGATTGCCAAAGTTTTCAGGGCGGTTTTCACGCTGTGCATAGCTGTTGCCTTGACGTGGTTCACGTTGAGCGTAAGTGTTTGGATTGCCATCTTGACGACGTTCACCGCGTTGGGCAAAACCGCTGCCATTATTGCCGTCACGACGTGCATAAAGATTGCCAGTATTGTCACGACGTTGTGCATGACCATTCTGGTTTTCACGACGATCACGCTGTGCATAGCCCATTGGGCTTTGGTTTTCACCTTCTTCGCTATCACGGCGTTGCTGACGCAAATAACCGCCACGACGTGCTGCCATTGGTTTTTCTTGCATACGTTCGGTACGGCGTTTTGCCATACCAAACAGGCCTGTACCTTGACGTGGCTTCAACTCTACAGATTTGGTCAGGTTGTCGATATCGGCTTTATCCAGCTCCATCCAGCGGCCGGTACGAAGCTCACGCGGTAAAATCACGGTACCATAACGGGTACGCAGCAGGCGGCTGACTTTTAGACCTTGTGATTCAAAAATACGACGCACTTCGCGGTTACGACCTTCTTTAACCACCACCTGATACCAACGGTTGATGCCGTCACCACCAATTTCAGAGAAGGATTCGAATTTCGCCGGACCATCATCTAAAACCACGCCTTGAAGCATGTTGTTTTTGATTTGTGGTGTCACTTCGCCCATCACACGAACCGCATATTCACGTTCAATTTCATTTGATGGATGCATTAAACGGTTGGCTAATTCACCATCATTTGTGAACAGTAAAAGACCGGTTGAGTTAATATCCAGACGGCCGACCATCACCCAGCGGTCATTGGCAATTGCAGGTAACTGTTCAAATACGGTAGGACGTTGTTCAGGATCATTGCGTGAGCAAATTTCACCTTCGGGTTTGTAGTAAATCAGAACGCGACGACGGATTTCGTCTTCAATCTGGAATTGGACTTTACGACCATCGATGCGAAGCTCATCACCTGGTTCAATGCGTTCACCCACTTGGGCAACGCGTCCATTGATACTGACACGACCAGCGGCAATGACTTCTTCCATATAACGGCGAGAACCCAAACCTACGCGTGCAAGCACCTTTTGTAATTTTTCACTCATGACAGCATAACCTTAGAAATTATCATCAACAGTTCACCTATCTACGACTTCGCTGCGTGAGCATCGAGCGTCATAAAAGCTTCCTTGGCATCCTGCAGGGGAGGCAATTGGCCTAAAGATGTCAGACCAAAAGCATTTAAAAATTGTGGCGTTGTAACTAACAACGCAGGTCTTCCCGGTAGTTCTCTGAAGCCGGATTCTTTAATCCAGTTCCAGTCAAACAATGATCTTAAGATCTGACTATTGTTTGAAACTCCACGAATCTGTTCAATATCTGCCCGGGTTACTGGTTGGTGATAAGCAATCACAGCAAGGGTTTCGAGCAGGGTGGGTGATAAACGAGTTGGTCGTTCCGGCCACACCTGGGTAATGATATTGCGATATTTAGCCCGAACCTGGAAACGGAACCCTTGTGCGGTTTCTACCAGTTCAATCGATCTACCATGTTGTAGCATGGCGAGCTGTTGTAACAACTGACGCAATTCCTGTTTATTATATTGATTTTGGAACGCTTCTTTCAAACGTGCAAGCGAAACAGCTGTTTCACTTGCAAAAATAATGGCTTCCAGTTGCATCAGCACTTCATGTTGATTCTCGGCAACAGATAGAGATGTTGCTTGATGATCCATTATGCAGCTACTCCTTGAATTGCAAGTGGTGCTTCAATACCGCTGGCAATAATAGCTACTTTTTGTTGCCGTGTGAGTTCTAAAATGGCCATAAATGTAACCACCATGCCCATGCGCCCCTGGCTGGGTTTAAGCAGGGCTTCAAAATGCAGCACTTCACCGGACTGTAAACGGCTTTCAATAAAGGCAATGCGTTCTTCAAGCAACACTGGTTCTTGCTGAATTTGATGGGTGACAGGTTCTGGGCGATTGAATACGCAAAACAGCGCATCACGTAACTGGCTGACATCATAGCCTTCATTGATTTGCACTACCTGACCCAGACTAATATTGGCCGGGAAGGTATCGCGTTCCAGAACAGACATGTGTCCTAAACGTTCCGCCGCCTGTTTGACCCGTAAATAGGTTTCCAGCCGGTCAATCAGTTGCTGTTTGGGATCTTTTTCAACGACAACACTTGTGCTCGGTTTTGGCAATAGCAGTCGTGATTTCAAGTCGGCCAACAAGGCAGCCATCACCATATAATCTGCCGTCAGCTCAATATTCAGCGACTTCATGGCATCCATATAAGATAGATACTGCGCGGCAATCGGAGCGATATCTAGTTGTAATAAGTCGAAACCGTTTTTTTGAATCAGGTAAATCAGGAAGTCGAGTGGACCTTCGAAATGCTCTAGCAGAATTTCAAATGCAGCAGGAGGAATATATAAATCCTCTGGAATCGTATCTTGCCACTCATCCATAACACGGATATGTGAGCTTGGCTCCATAGGATTATGGATAGGTTGATTCATTGCAGTTTTAGGCCACGCGAATTTTCAAAGGCATGCAGGATGATGCTTTTGCCTCGATCTCGCATCGAAAGAAAAAGCACGTAAATTAGTAAGCGCTAGTGTAATGGAAATTTGACTTCAAATAAATTAGTTAAGTCAACAAATACAAAAAAACCTGAAATTCAGTAAGGTTTTTAACTGGCTTGATGATGTGAAATGCATAGGGGAGTATGGTTTTAATTTTTTTGACCGAACCGATTAGATTTTAGATTTTTATGAAAAAATGGGGCATAGCATTAGGCCTCATATTGTGAATAGAATAAAAGAAGATTCTGAATATAGAATAAAGCAAAATTTTCGGCAATATGAATGCCAATAAAAAAAGAGATCCCCGATGTCATGAAAGATCATGAAAAAGTACAAGAAAATGAATATGGGCAGTTTATTGGAGTTCCCGTATCTCATCCTTTGCCGACCCATTTTTTAGCCGATACCCTCTATGGCAAATATGCCACCCTGCATGTCTTATCTTCAGCAACCATTAGTGAAGATCAGTTGAAGCAAGTTTGGCAATGTGTAAATGGTGAGGTTGATCGCAGCTGCTGGACTTATTTACCTTATTCGGGTTTTGAAAATGCAGCGGAATTGCAAACTGCTCTTGAAAATAACTTTAAGTTCAAAAATTCAATCCATTATCTGGTTGAAGCCAATCATGCAATTGTAGGATGGGTAGGCTTGCTGAACCAGCGTTCTGCCGATCATGTTATTGAAATCGGCAATGTTTATTTTTCACATCAACTGAAACAGTCTACAGCATCGACAGAAGTCATCTATTTATTATTAAAAGCTTGTTTTGAGCAGGGCTTTCGCCGTGTGGAATGGAAGTGTGATGACTTAAATCTGCCCTCTAAACGCGCAGCTTTGCGCTTTGGCTTTCATTATGAAGGTACTTTTCGCCAAGACCGTATTACCAAAGGTCGTAACCGCAATACCGCCTGGTTTTCAATTCTGGATCAAGAGTGGCCTGAACTGGAAAAAGCCTATCGGGCCTGGTTAAGGGTAGATAATTTTGATCAGAATGGGCAACAAAAAATGCGCTTGCGTGATGTTCTTTAACTTTACTGTGTTTAATGATCTGTTGCGGTGGATGTCGATAACTTGAGCGCAAATTCGATGATCTGTTGCGCACTGTCTCGGATGCATAAATTTTGAGTTTGATCGAGGCTGGATAATTTGTGAATAACGGCAACTTCCAGGAAAAATGCATAGGTGTTGTCGATCATCGCAGAAGGGGGTTGCTCAGCATCTGCCTTCATAATTTTCACTTTAGACTCAAGTGTCCAGGGCATTTCCGCATAAATGCGGCTATTTACCTCAAAATCATGATAGTTGAGCAGCACATAAAACAGATCCATTCTCGCACTACTCCTTGATCCTGAACATTCCCTTTAATCTTAACCGTGCTTATTCAAAAGCGCTGACATCACCTACACCACGACGGATCACTTCAGGATTGTCACCGGATAAATCTACAACACTGGTGGTGCTTAAGGTGCCGAATCCGCTATCAATAAATACATCAATACGCTTTTCCAGTTGTTGCTCAATGTCATAAGGGTCATCTAAAGGTTCATCCTGACCGGGAAGAATCAGGGTGCTGGTTAACAATGGCTCACCCAATTCCTTAAGCAACATTTGGCACACACGGTTGCTTGGTACGCGTAAACCAATGGTTTTCTTTTTCGGGTGCATCAAGCGTTTAGGCACTTCACTGGTCGCCGGCAGAATAAAAGTGGTGATTGCCGGGGTATTGTTTTTCAGCAGACGATACATGGCATTGTCGACTTTGGCATAGGTGGCAATGTCGGATAAGTCACAACAAAGAATGGCATATTGATGCTTTAGACCGAGACCACGAATCTGCGCAATCCGTTCCATGGCATTTTTATTGCCGATCTGGCAGCCAATGGCATAGGCCGCATCGGTCGGGTAAACCACCACATCACCGGCACGAATACGTTCTACTGCCTGGCTGATCAAACGTGGTTGAGGATTATCAGGATGTATTCTTAAATGCAGCATATTTATTTTCTCCCCCGACTTACTATTAGTCATTATCTGTTGAATTTACAAAGTCTTGCAATCAGGCTTTGATGATTTTGTGTAAATTAATCCAGCATGTCACGTTGAAACTCGTCACTTTGTAATGTTTTGCCACCCCGGGTACAGGCACAGATACAGGCAATAAAATGTGCAGCATCACGTGGCAACTTGGCTTCACCGGAAAAATAACGTTGTACTTGAGCAAAGACATTATCTTTAAAGGTGCTGCCGTCACCGCCGTCACCAGTCAGGTTATCCAGAGATACACGGAATTTACGACCAAAAGCTTGTGCAAACATCCATTCAATCGCTTGAGGCTTGATTTCGACCTGCTCAAATAAAGCCTGCTGTTCTGCCGTGCGACCATCTGGGGCATACCAGTAACCCAGGTCGGGGAGCAAGCGTCTTTGCTCACCCGCAATAGTCCAGTGACTGATTTCATGCAAGGCACTATTAAAGAAACCATGGGCAAATTGAATGCGGGCAGGCGCATCTTCGGTTGCCGGAAAATATTCAGGTTCAAAATCGCCTTTGACCAAACACACATTTAAGTGGGAAAACCAGTGATTAAAGTGTAGTATAAGCCAATCAACTTGTTGAACTTCAGTTTGCAAACTGGCCCAGGGTGAGCGTTGCACAGGGTCGATAGAAACAGCAGAACTTGAGGTTGAATAAGTAGTTAACTGTAATGAAGTGGTGACTTCAGGTTGCGGCTGCAACTGATGCATGACTTGTATTACCCAATTGATCTGTCTAAATAAGTACAAAATTGTATCTTAATCTTTGACAGAGTACCGATGAATTTGTAGAATTGCCGCCTTAATTATGTCAGCAAATACCTTTCCGGCACAGATTGAGCCGTTTAAATGGGCTGAACAGGGCTTTACATGGTCAGGTACACTGCCATTGTCTCGCTTTGTTCGTATTTCCCGTGAAGCTGTTGGATCAATTGATGATCAATTGATTAACATAGACTGTAAGCTATCAATGGATGCGTATCATCGTATCGTATGGTTAGATGGTCATGTTGAAACGAAAGTACCAATGGAATGTCAGCGTTGTCTGAATCCTGTTGAAATTTCTCTCGTTTCAGACTTTCATTTAGCGCTTGTGGATGATGAATCACTGATAGAGCGCTTGGATGAGGATGCTGATTTCATCGTCTTAGGTGAGAGTGAAGCAACGACAAAAGGCAGCTATGATGCGCCTGCGACGGCTGATTTACTTTCTCTGATAGAAGATGAATTGTTATTGTTGTTGCCTTTGTCTCCTAAGCATGACGTTTGTGAGCATAAGCATCAACCTGCCATTGATGACATTGTCGAAGAAAAACGGGATAACCCGTTTGGTGTTTTGGCAAGTTTGAAGGGTAAACTTAACTAATTTTTGTGTTATACTGTTAAGTATAAGACAACTGAATTTGTTCTGATCCATTTTTTCGATCTTTGTAAGGAGCCATCATGGCCGTTCAGCAAAACCGTAAAAGTCGCTCTCGCCGTGACATGCGCCGTTCACATGACGCTTTAACCGAGAATGCATTAACTGTAGACCAAGCTACTGGCGAGACTCACCGTCGTCACCACGTATCTAAAGATGGTATCTACCGTGGTCGCCAATTATTCGCTAAAGCATCTGCTGAATAATTGATGATGTATTAAGCGTCAAGCTTAGTAGAAAAAATGGGAGCGTTAAGCTCCCTTTTTTTATGGCGTCTTTTTGTTGTATTTGGCAATTACCAAAACAAAAATTAAGTGTTAAATTCCGTTCCGTAAATAAGCTTACATAAGTGTATGTTGGTTATTTAACCGATTGTTGAATAACAATATCACTTCATTACAGGATTTTTTTATGTCTGCTAAACAACTCGAGCAAGTTGCTCAAGCAACGAAAACAGCATTTGTATTTCCGGGTCAAGGCTCACAAAAAGTCGGTATGCTCGCAGAATTGGCTGAACAGTTTAGTAGCGTGACAGAAACTTTTGCAGAAGCATCGGCAGCCGTGGGTTTTGATCTCTGGCACATTGCACAAAGCGGCGAAGGTTTAAATCAGACTGAATTTACCCAGCCTGTACTGCTCACCGCAAGTATTGCACTTTGGCGTGTGTGGCTAGAGTTGGGTGGAGTGGCGCCAAAATATCTTGCAGGACACTCACTGGGTGAATACAGCGCATTGGTTGCTGCCGGAGCGATGTCACTGGGTGATGCGGTTAAGCTGGTGAATTTGCGTGGCAAATTGATGCAAGATGCAGTACCGCAGGGTCAAGGTGCAATGGCGGCTATTCTGGGTCTGGATGATGCCAAAGTGATTGAACTATGCGAGCAGGTCAATATTCATGGGCGTGGTTCAGTAGAAGCTGCCAACTATAATGCTCAGGGCCAAGTGGTGATTGCAGGTGATAAGACCCTGGTCGAAGCGGTTATGGAGCTGGCAAAAGAAAATGGCGGTAAAGCCATTGCTTTACCTGTTTCTGTTCCATCGCACTGTTCACTGATGAAACCCGCTGCTGACAAATTTGCACAAGCTTTGGAACATACTGCCATTGAGCTGCCTAGCCTTCCTGTAATACAAAATGTCAACGCGGAAATCGCGACAGATGTAGCAGGATTACGTCAGGCATTGACTGCACAATTGTATCAATCTGTGCAATGGACCAAGACCATGCAGTTCCTTCAAGATCAAGGAGTGCAGTATGTGGTTGAATGTGGTCCAGGTAATGTATTGGCTAATCTTGCGAAGCGTTTACCAAATATCGAAAAAGCATTCCCAGTCGACAGTAACAGTCGTATGGAAGATGCGCTAAACGCCATTTTAGTGGCTGAAGGAAAAATTGCATGACACAGGAACGCAAAGTCGCATTAGTGACAGGCGCGAGCAGAGGGATTGGTGCAGCCATCGCTCAGCAATTGATTCAAGACGGTTATTTTGTAGTGGGAACCGCCACTTCAGAAGCGGGCGCAGAAAAATTATCTGCAAGTTTTGCTGAAAATGGTGTGGGTGCAGTACTGGATGTACGTGATGCGGCAGCCATTGATGCACTAGTTACAGATATTGAACAAAAATATGGTCCAGTTCTTGTATTAGTGAATAATGCTGGCATTACCAAAGATAATTTGTTACTGCGTATGTCTGAAGATGATTGGGACGATATTCTCAATATTCATTTGAAGGCAGTATACCGTCTGTCTAAGCGTGTCTTAAAGGGCATGACTAAAGCACGTTTTGGCCGCATTATTAATATCAGTTCTGTTGTAGCACACTTTGCAAACCCGGGGCAGGCCAACTATTCTGCTGCCAAAGCAGGCATCGAAGCGTTTGGTCGAAGTCTTGCAAAAGAAATGGGCAGCCGCCAAATTACCGTGAATGCTGTGGCACCTGGCTTTATTGCAACAGAAATGACGGATCAATTAAGCGAAGACATTCGTAAAAAAATGAGTGATCAAGTGGCATTAAACCGTTTAGGTGATCCACAAGATATCGCAAATGCCGTGAGTTTTTTAGCAAGCGATAAAGCAAGCTATATCACTGGTACTGTTTTACATGTAAATGGCGGTTTATACATGAGCTAAGCTCAAGTATAAACTTTGCAAAAATAAGATATTCAATTAAACTAACGGCATTAAAAACGCCACAAGCAATGAGGAGAATTCCTGTGAGCGATATCGAACTACGTATCAAACAAGCGGTTGCAGAACAACTTGGTCTTAAAGCTGAAGAAATCAAAAACGAAGCATCTTTTATGGATGACTTAGGTGCTGACTCTTTGGACTTAGTTGAGCTTGTTATGTCTTTCGAAAATGATTTTGACATCACTATCCCTGATGAAGATTCTAACGAAATCACAACTGTTCAATCAGCTATTGACTATGTTTCTAAGAAACTAGGTTAATTGTTGTTTCAGCTCTGCTGAATATAAAAAAGCCACCTTTAGGTGGCTTTTTTATTTACTCATCAAAATGATAATTACATATCTTTACTGTTGCTGGGTAAGCGTCCGCTGAATCCCATGCCTATTTTTTAATTTTGGTCGGATTTCCAGCGGTGTGGCAGTAATTCTTCTATTTGGGTCACTTTATGCGTCGGCAGCCTTTTCAGCACATCACTTAAATAGGCATACGGATCCAGTCCATTCAGCTTTGCTGACTGGATTAAAGTCATGATATTGGCAGCTCGTTGGCCGCTGCGCAGCGAGCCAGCAAACAGCCAGTTCTTACGTCCCAACGCCCAGGGGCGCATCTGATTTTCAATCCAGTTATTGCAAATCGGTAGATTGCCATCATCCAAATAGCGGCTTAAAGCTGGCCAACGCTTCAGAGTGTAATTGATGGCCTTGGCGGTGGGAGAACTCGATGGCACCGTCAGATGATGTTGGTTGAGCC
>NZ_VPCP01000043.1:0-30264 GCF_013418145.1 Acinetobacter sp. YH12201
ATGAGAAAGCCCATATAAATGGGTAGAGTACAAGTTGCTGTAGAAGCATTTTTAATTCGTCTGATCACAGATACTTTATAAAGTATTTTAATACTTTTTTGAATCCGTCAATGCGTAAGTCCTATATTATTGACTTTGTTCAATTTTTAACAAAATCTCTTTATTTTCCAGCCCACCGGCAAAACCCACCAGTTTACCATTTGCTCCGACCACACGATGACACGGCGCAATAATGGAGATGGGGTTTTTACCATTGGCTGCACCCACAGCACGAACCGCTTTGACATTGCCAATTTGCTCGGCAATATCGCGATAACTACGGGTCTCTCCAAAGGGAATGGTCAGCAAAGCTTGCCAGACTTTCTTCTGAAATTCAGTACCTTCAAAATCTAGAGGCAAATCAAACTGCTGCCGTTTTCCCGCGAAATATTCTGTTAACTGCTTTTGGGTTTCCAATAAAATTGGATGATGAACCTGTTCAATCAGTTCGGCTAAACGCACCCGTTTAGGATTTTCATTTTCCCAAAGTACCGCCACCAAAGCTGTGTCATTGGCCACCAGTTTTAAAGTACCGACAGGAGAAGTCATTTCCATAAATGCCAGTTTCATCATCTTCTCCTGTAATAAAAGCATTGCTTAGGATTTTATGATGATGACAGTTTCATCAGCACTAATCCAGAAATAATCAGTACCGCAGCGAGCATCCGCATCGCCGATGCAGGCTCACCAAAAATAAACACCCCGACCAGAAAAGAACCCACTGCACCAATTCCGGTCCAGATGGTATAGGCTGTACCCAGTGGCAAAGTGCGCATAGCATGGGCCAGTAAAGCAAAACTTAAAATCATGAAAACCAGGGTAATAATACTCGGTGTGAGACGGGTGAAACCTTCAGAAAGTTTCATGGCATAGGCCCAGACAATTTCAAAAAGACCGGCTAAAACCAGAATTACCCAAGCCATGACGACGATGCTCCATTAGATGCGAGTCAGGTCGTCCTGACGAATTTTCTCAGTGCAACAATCAATCTGATTGCACCAAGGGAGGTCGTTCCTCCTATAACTTATTAGATAATTATATAAATAATTGAGCTAAACAGGTGCTTGTTTTACATTTTTTGACCAATTACTCACCTTAAAAGTGCGAATAAAATCCGACTGGCCTAAACCAGTCGGATTTTCTGAATCATCACATCAAACTAAAATTTAAAACGTATCCCGGCACCATACAACCATTCCTGATCAGATGCTGATTCTGCTTGCCAATCCGTCTGTTCATGCCCCTGTTTATATCCATAGGCCACATCAATAAAAGGCATGACTTTTTTATTGATTTCATAACGCATTTCCAGGCCTAATTGTGCGCTGCTTAAACCGGTTTTTTGAGCATAGCTGGAGGCATCACTCAATACCACATTCAAGTCTAGATAAGGCTTAACAATCAGCTTTTGCGTCAGTAGCACATCGCGTTCGGTTTCCAGACTAAATGATACTTGATGATCTTGCCCGAGCAATAAATAGGCATCGGTTTCAAAGAAATACGGTGCCAACCCATGTACCCCAATCACGGCATCGACCTGATCCTGATCGACTTCCCGATTCTGGTCATTGCGATAACGTAGACCGGCCTGCACATCCCAAAAATCGGCAACATTGCGACTGTATAACACTTTGGCATCGTACTCGGCTTGCTGTGATTCAGCATTATCGGCATGGACTTTGATAAAAATCTTGTTTTCATCTGTCCCGATACGGGTTTCCAGTTCCGACTTTAAAACCCCGTCTCCATCGTTATTGCGTAGCCAACGACTTTCAAGCGTGGTTTGCTGATACATCTGGCCGCCATGCTCTTTGATATGCTCGGCAGATGCAGCATCATTCGAGTTCACATTTTCATCTTGAGCAGCGATTACGGGTTTTGCTTTAACAGGTGTTTGGGCTGTAGTTGACATGACATGATACTGTAAATGATCGATCGGTATTTCATTTTGTGGTGACGTCTGCGCTTCCGCCATCGACATGGTTTGATGACTTGGTTGTGCAAAACTTGGTCCAGAGAGCAACAGTATCGAGACACTCAATGTGCTCATTGCAAAGAAATTAATGATGCGCATGCGAGTCTCCTTGCTGAACTTGAGCTGGCGTAGCAGGTGAAGCTAGCGTTTTATTTCCATCGACATTGGCCACCACCAGTTTGCTCATCATGCCAGAGGACATGTGATAGAGCAGATGACAATGAATCGCCCATTCTCCCAATTCATCAGCGGTCAGTAATGCAGTTACCGTTTTACCCGGCGGCACAATCATGGTGTGTTTATTCGGCATATTGGCGCTACTTTGCCCATTTTCCAGCTGCATAAACATGCCATGCAGATGCATCGGATGCGCCATCATGCTGTCATTAATAAATTTCAGCCGGATACGTTCGCCATATTTCACCTGTAACGGTTCAACTTCAGTAAATTTCTTGCCATTGATGGTCCAGATATAACGCTCCATGTTGCCACCCAAATGTACTTCCAGCTCTCTCTCTGCCGGACGGGTATCAGGCTGTGGAGTGAGTGATTTCAAGTCGCTATATTGCAGTGCTTTATGCCCTGTGGGTGTGGATGCATTGGCCCAGCCATAAACCACGGGCGCCTTATTATCTGAAGATGGTTGTGCTGTACGATGCGTTGTATGGCTTTGCTCATGCTGTTGATCAGACTCAGGTTTTGCTGCCTGTGGCATAGCGTATTGTTGAGTCGCATGTTGCGAATGGTCATACATGGCAGCATGACTCATTTGAGTATGCTCCATGGTCTGATGATCCATTGCAGCCATATCATGTGGCATGGATGAATGATTCATTGACGAATGATCCATCATTTGATGCTTCATTGAGCCTGCACTGCTTTGATTTGTACTACTCTGATGATCATCCATCTCAGCATGGTTCACATGATCACTGGATGCAGAACCGTGCCCCATATCTTCCATCGTAAGTAATACACGTGGACGTGGCTTAGGCATGTGAATCACATGTGTCACTGGAGAATTTTCATTATGCAATGAACCAATCGCAAACCCGCTGCGGTCAATCGATTCGGCTTCAATCTGATAATGATTGGCCTTTGGTTCAACCATCACGTCATAAGTTTCTGCAGTGCCTATACGAAACTCATCGACAGGTACCGGTTGCACGGGCTGGCCATCAGCACTGACCACAGTCATCTTCAACTCAGGAATACGCACATCATAAAAAGACATGGCTGAAGCATTGATAAAACGTAAACGGACTTTTTCATTCAGTTTAAACATGCCCGTCCAGTTTTGCTCCGGCGTTTTGCCATTGATCAGGAAGGTATAACCGCTGACATCGGACAAATCGGTTTTCAGCATGCGCATCTGATTCCACATGGAACGATCTTGCCAGGTACTTTTGAGTCCATCACGCTTAACTTGTTTCAACACGTCGGCCACAGTTTCACGCCGATTTTGGTAGTATTCAGCCGACTTTTTCAGGTTCTTCTGAATCTGATCACTGCCCGATTGATGAAAATCGGACAGCATCACCACATAATCACGATCAGCCTGTTCATGCGCTGCTAGCGGCTTTTTCCCTTTGGGGTAAATCACCAAGGCACCATATAAACCGTCCTGTTCCTGTCCTTTGGAATGCGCGTGATACCAGTAAGTGCCGTTTTGCCGCACCTTGAAATGATAGACAAAATCAGCTTGTGGTTTAATCCCTTGAAACTGGTTAAAAACCGGCACCCCATCCATCAGTCCCGGCAGCAATAAACCATGCCAGTGAATGGAGCTATCCTTGTTTTTCAGATTGTTATGCACATGAATTACAGCATCATCACCTTCTTCAAATTCCAGAAGGGGCGCAGGAAATTGACCATTTACGGTAATCCGTTTTAAGGGCGTTCCGGTGATATTCACCATCTGTTCATCAATGTTGAGATGATATTCCTTGACCGCGGCAAACGCCCACGACGATGAGACCAAACACACCCCGATCACAAGGCTTTGACTTAATTGTATAGACATGACTTAACCTATAATTTAAAAATAAAAAGTTCTTTTAAATCACAGTCAAGCTTTAGGGGGACGCAGAATTTTTTGCCAGAAACCGCTTAAATGCTGGGCAGAATAAGTAAAATTGGGCTGTGGATGTTCGGGAACAGGATTTAAATGGGCAAAACTCGGACTTTGCACATCCAGCCAAGTGCCCAGACTTTGACAATGCAACTGTATGCAATCATTACAGGTGAAATGCTGCTGTTGATCGCTCATGCCCTGATGACAATCCAGATCATGGGACACATTTACCTGTTCGACAGGATGCTGCTGTATGTGCGGTTGAGTATTGGCTGAATCATGGCAACCTGACATGGTCGTCATCGGCATTTTATCTTCATGCTGAGCCGTCAATTCACTCATCATTTGCTGATGCATCGGCTGTTCAAATGCCAAGACAGCATTACTCCACCCGATGGCAAAAACCACCAGGAACACAAACCAAGCCTGTTTGCGTAATGAAGTGAGCACAGTATTGTCCTTAGCCGATGTACAATAAAAGATAAATCATGTTCTTTCGATTTCAGTCTACCAGCATAATCAAGATATAAGTTATACACAATTTTTAAATTTATGCTAAACAGTGTCAAGTCCGGTTGAATAATGCCAACTTAAACAATAAAGTTATTTTTTAAACAGTATTATTTTTAAGCATAGATGAATAAAGCATCATATTTTTTAATGCCTTAACAAGCTAAAAAAGGACTCATTTGAGTCCTTTTTATACATTTAATGTCTAATTATTAAACTATTGATCTACAATTGTTTATAAACTAATCAAGTTATCCATACAGTTATCTACACAGATATCCATATGGTTATCCATAAAGTTATCCACAACTTAGCGATCATTAATTGTAGATTATTAGAGATTAACTGAGCCTACTTTTGCCAGTTCTGAACGCATTTCATCAATGACAGCTTGATAATCTGGCTTGCCAAAAATAGCCGAACCGGCAACAAACATATCTGCGCCTGCTTCTGCAATTTCGCGAATATTGGCTGGAGTCACCCCGCCATCAACTTCTAAACGGATGTCACGGCCAGAGGCATCAATGATCTTGCGTACCTGACGAAGTTTATCCAAAGTCATGGGAATAAATTTCTGACCGCCAAAGCCCGGGTTAACACTCATCAACAAAATCTGATCAACTTTGTCCAGCACATAGTCCAGGTAATGCAATGGTGTGGCCGGATTAAACACCAGACCAGCTTTGGCACCACCCGATTTAATTAACTGTAAAGAACGGTCAATATGATCCGTCGCTTCCGGGTGAAAAGTAATAATGTCAGCACCCGCTTCCAGGAAATCGCCAATCATACGGTCTACAGGAGACACCATCAGATGCACATCAATCGGTGCCTGAATCCCGTATTTTTTTAATGCTTTACATACCCCTGCACCAAAAGTCAGGTTTGGTACGTAATGGTTATCCATGACATCAAAGTGTACGACATCGGCACCTGCTGCAAGCACATTTTCAACTTCTTCACCTAAACGGGCAAAGTCGGCAGATAGAATGGAAGGTGCAATTAAATATGGCTTGGACATGGAGAGAACCTGGCTGTGCATTTGAATTGATTTTTCACATTATAACAAATTGCATCTTAGTGCTGTGATTCAATCCTGTTTATTCAGGCATTGATGACAACAAAAAAATAAGGAGCTTTTATAGCACTGCTGTCCCATAGTTGAATTGCAGGTGTTAGATTTGTGAGTGTGGCAAGGATGCCACACATTCCCCATTACGACAGGATGTCGTGTATGGGGAATAAAGACTTTTGCCTACTTTTGGTCTGTCAAAAGTAGGGTTCAGCCTACACAAAGTTACTTAAACTTTAAAAGAAAGGACAAGGCTGTGAAAAAATTAAATATGATTTGCTTTAATATAAAATGTCATCATATTGATTCGGTGCTGAAATAAAATTTAAATTATGGGACAGTAGTGGCTGTTATAGCTCCCTGTTTTTTGAATAAATTTGCTGCTCAATCAGAGATTATACATCAAGTTGTACCGCATGAAACTGCAGATGGTCATCCATAAAGGTCTGAATAAAGTAATAACCATGATCATAACCGGCATGTTCACGCAAGGTCAGGGACTGACCTACTTCGGCACAGGCCTGTTTGAATAAGGCCGGATTCAGCTGGCTATAGAACTGGTCCTTAGCCCCCTGATCAATCAGAATCTCCTGAAACAAGGCACCTTTAGACTGAACCAGAGCCGTTGCATCATGCTTTTTCCATTCTGTCTGGTCAGCACCTAAATAATTGGAAAAGGCTTTCTCACCCCACGGACATTGGCTCGGTGCGCAAATCGGAGCAAAAGCGGATACCGATTTAAATTTTTCCGGGTATTTAAATGCCAGTGTCAGCGCACCATGTCCGCCCATAGAATGCCCGAAGATGCCTATCGCATCCGCTTGCAGTGGAAAGTTTTGCATCACCACAGCATAAAGCTCATCGGCAATGAAGCTTTCCATTTGATAATGCTCAGCCCACGGTGCCTGAGTAGCATTGATATAAAATCCGGCACCCTGACCGATGTCCCAGGAATCACCTGCTGCGACCTGCTCGCCTCGGGGTGAGGTATCCGGACTGATCAGAATCAAACCCAGCTGTGCTGCCAAACGTTGCGCATGGGCTTTAATTGCAAAAGTTTCTTCAGTACAAGTCAGACCTGCCAGATAAAACAGGGCGGGACAAGGCTGACCTGTTAAGGCCTGATGGGGCAAGAAAATTCCAAATTTCGCCTGCCCTTTTAAGCTCTTGGAATTAAAAACATAAATTCGCTGTTCCCCATCAAAGCATCGATTCGCTTGCATTAATTCCATCGTTATTTTCCTTATTGTGCTGCCACACTTAATTGTGGGCTTTCTATTTTCATATCTGTCTGAGTTGTAGCTGGAAATAAGCGTTGCTCAAGTTGCGGCAACATAAATTCCATATTCTTGCCAATTGACCATTGCGGTTCAGAGGCTTCAAATCCTTGTGCTGTTTCCCATTGTGCCACTGTTTTTTTGGTCTGCTCAAAAGCACTTTCTATAGACATCTGCTCGCGCATGGCCTGATCAAAGAAAGCCCGTCCAAAATAAGTATAATCCGCTTCATTCGAACAGCCAAACGATGCACGATCAGCCGCAGATGCGGTAATAATCAAGGTATTATCATCCTGCAAAGCGGGAACAAAACTCCCCGAATAACAGGCTGAAATTACGATTACCCGCCAACGGATGCCTGATTTATCCAGAGTATCTTTAAGCCATTTAGGATCGACATCATTTAAATCAATCGGGTCATTTTCCATTTCAAACTGGTTCGGCAAACCATGTGAAGTCATGTATAAAAATAACACATCACTTTCTTTATTCATTTGCTGCCCGATACGGCGTAAAGCCATTTCCATACTGGTGCGTGAAGCAATCGGCATTTGAGTGCGGGTTTCAGGGTTATTAATCAGGGCCAATGAACGGCCAAAAGTCCCAAAACGGGTATCAAACTGTTCTTTAATCCGTTCAACTTCCGACTTAAAAACATCCTGATAACCTGCCCCTGCAACGCCTAAAAAGTACCAGTGCGACTGGGCAAACTCCCCATACTGAATAGATTCCAGCGACTTGTTCAAGATCCGGTTTTGGGCATAAAAAGCATCTTCGGCAAATGTCGGGGGACTCTCTTCAACCTTCCAGATCGGCTGGCTTTTCACTGACATTTGCCACACCACAAGGGTGAACAGTGTCGCAGCCACAATCAGTGCCCGCTCCCACCATGGCCATTTCAGTTCACGGGAAAAGACCCATACTACCGCCAAGCTCTGCCAGACGAACAGCACCATAAAGATAGTCGGCAAATAGTCATACAATATATAAGGCAATACATCAATAAGGCCCAGATACTGGATCAGACTTTGCAATAAGGCGATATGGGTATCCAGTACCAGCCACAACAAGGCAGGTACCAGCATCAAACGTGGATTATTGATCCGCTGGGAAAGAAAAATACCGACGATGAGTGCAATAAAAGGCCATAAAGCATAACTGATCAGGCCTTGCGGGTTAAACTCCCCCATCTCCTCCGCACTGAGCCAACTGAATAAGCTGTTGGCACTGCCGCCTAAAATTCCCCAAAAAATCAGTTGTAGAATCGAGGGACGTACAATTTGCAAAGATCGGCGTGAACCCAGAAAAAGCCACATCCCGGCAGTTTGGTTGCTCTTAAAATCATGCCAAAAATTGATGGAGGGTTTAAAGTCGATCATAAGATTTTCGGGGGGCTTTAGCTCGCGAGTTTACACTCTAAGTTTATGCTTGATGGAATTTTTATCAATGCTGCTTTGGGACTATATAACAAATTAATGCACATTATTGAAACAATTACCAAACTACTCGGGAAAATGATGCTGAAAGTAGGCATCAAAACGACAGGCATCTCCCTGCCATTGATGATCCGGTTCCAGGTTAGCCAAATAGACAGCCAGACGCGGCCGCTTCACCACCACACGTTTTGCCACTTTTTTTGCCAAAGTTAACAGATTATCGCCAAGATCCATTTCCCCATGTTCGGGCAATAACAGATGTAATAATTGCATCTGTTTTTTCACTTGTGCCTGTTTTTTAATGGCTTGTTGATTCTGGTCACGCTGCGGAAACATCGGATCAAGATAAACCACATCTACCACACGTTTCTGTTCCGCCTGCCGGGTTAGGTAATCGGCAGAATCAGAGAAAACCAGATGAATTCGTGACACTACTGAACTGAGAAAAGCATCATTTTGCGCATGGTTTTTGCTGTCTTCCAGCAAGGTAAACAGGATCGGATGCCGTTCAACCAAGGTGACTTCAGCACCCAAATGGGCCATTAACAAACTGTCATGACCTAAACCGGCAGTCGCATCGATTAATGTAGGCTTTTCACCCAGATTACAGGCACGTGCAATCATTTCAGATTTTAACGATGAACGTTTTAAACGCGGCACTTCAGCTTGCCAGTCGGGCTGCATCTTCATGCCATTGGCACACAACCACAGTCCCGATTCATCTACACATAAAGCCAGTTCCGGATTTAAACGTAAAAATCGGGCATTCAGCTTTTCAATGATCTCAACATTTACACTGACACCACGTGAAGAAAGCACAGCAGAATACTGCTGTGCTTGTGCTTGAAACTGAGCTTCTGTAAACAAATGCATTACCAAGAAACCCAGCCTGTCCACCAAGTTGCCAAAATAAACAGACCAAAACCTATGCGGTAGTATGCAAATGCAGTGAAATCATGTTTCGATACATAGCGAATTAATGCACGAATCACGATAAGTGCAGAAATAAATGCCACAATAATACCCACTGCTAGAACAGCCATATCATTGCTATGCAAATCAGCCCTCATTTTATACATATCGAGTAAACCAGCACCCATTAATACAGGAATACCCAGAAAGAAGGAAAATTCTGCTGCTGCTTTACGTGATACACCTAAAAATAAAGACCCGATAATGGTTGAACCTGAACGTGAAGTCCCTGGAAATAAGGCTAAACATTGAATCAGACCAATTAAAGTTGCTTGTTTATAGGTCAAGTCATCCACTTCTTGAGTTTCAATGCTATGCGGACGGCGTTCAGCCCATAAAATAATAAAACCACCCACAATTAAGGCAATCGCGACAGTAATTGCATTAAACAGGTACGCCTTGATGATATCGCCAAACGTTAAGCCGATAATGATGATTGGAATTGAAGCAATAATTAAGTTAATACTTAAACGGCGGCCCTGTTCTTGACCTTTTAAACCACCGATTAAAGCGCCCCAAAGTTTGCCCCAATACTCGTAAATCACCGCTGCAATTGCACCAATCTGCACTGCAACTGCAAACATATCTCTTTTTTCAATGGTCCAGAAATCTAAAAGCTGACCTGCTAAGATTAAATGCCCGGTACTTGAAATCGGTAGAAATTCAGTAATCCCCTCTACCAAGCCCATGATGGCCGCTTTAAATAATAATAAAAGATCCATATCTAACCTTAAGTTGCTTTAATTTGTTCTGGAATTTTTTTCCACGCATTATCACGTAAATACACTGGTAGTGCTTCTTCAGCTGCAACCCAATGCTGCTGTAATGCAGCAATACGTGCAATTTGTGCAATATCTTGTGCTGTGGCAACAATCTCTTTAAATTCTATAGCTTCAGGCTGAATTAAAGCTGAACCTGAACCGACAAGTTCAAATCTGACGGCCTGACTGGCAGCACTATAATTTAACAGTTGCTCTGTATCCACAGCCTGCATAATACCCTGCTGATCCAGCTGAAAACTCGCAATATAGACTTCATTCATACGCGCATCCAGTACTGCAGTCACTGCGGTTAAACCTGCCACACGGTATGCTGCCTGTGCCAGAGCTTGCAGGGTTGAAACAGGAACAACAGGTAGATCATTGGCCCATGCCAGGGCCTGAGTCACGGCAGCATTAATACGTACCCCACTAAAAGAACCAGGACCACGGCTAAATGCAATTGCAGTTAAGTCAGCAGCAGACAATCCAAGCTGGGTAAAAGCCTGTTCAATCATTGGGAGAATCGTTTGCGTTTGTGCTTTTGCTCGCGCATCTAATTGAAAAAATAATTCTTGAGTGTCATCTACAATAGAAATGGAACACTGCTCATTGGCAGTTTCCAATGCCAGCAACTTCATGCACAACCTTAATTTATTTAAATATAAAAAACGTCGGATATCATACTCCACTCATGCGTGCGAGGCGAGATTTTCCATCTGCAGGATACAAAAAAGCCAAGCTCTCGCTTGGCTGAATATCTCGTTTCAAATTACAGTTCAACCGACTCTAAATGCTGAAAATTTTTGAAATGCTCGGCATAGTGCATGGCACTCATTTTGAGTTTGGCTTCAGCCGCCTCATCCAGAGTTTTGACGATTTTTCCTGGTGAACCCATGACCACAGAATTGTCCGGAATCACCTTACCTTCTGGAATTAAGGCATTAGCACCAATAATACAATTTTTACCAATCACGGCATGATTTAAAATCACGCTATTAATGCCGATCAGCGTGTTATCTCCTACGGTACAGCCGTGCAACATAGCCTGATGGCCAATCGTGACATAGCTGCCGATCTGCATTTCAATGCCGGCATCGGTATGTAAAACAGCATTTTCCTGCACATTGGTAAAATCCCCTAACGTGATTTTACTGTTATCGCCCCGAATCACGGCGCCAAACCAGACACTGACCTGCTTGCCCATTTCTACCTGGCCGATAACGGTCGCATTATCTGCCACCCAGCCATCCCAAGGTTGATGCGTTGCTTGAGGTGTATATCCTTTAAATTTATAAATCATGAGGTGAAATTCCTTATTTACCGTATTTAATCTTATTGCTATGAAAAGTGGGCGAATTTAATAAAAATGGCCATTCCTTTTGATAATCCAAACCATACTGAAACAGTGAAACCAACATTCTTGCCGTCAATCCCCAAACCACCTCATTTTCCACACGCATGCTGGGAAAATACAAAGACTGATGAGCATAATGCACCTCATAGGGAATGGGTGGTGCATTCATTAAGCTACTCAGTGATGCAAAAAAGATTCGATCAATTTCAGCTGGTTGAGGAATAAGTTTCACTTCAGGCGGAATCAGCCCGACCACGGGTTTGACCAGCATCCCGTTGCGGGCTTTTTGCATGGGCAAATCGCCAATCAGTTGCACATCAAATGGATTCAGTGCGGTCTCTTCATAAGCTTCGCGCAAAGCCACCACAATATTACTGGTATCTTGCGGATCTCTTTTTCCCCCCGGAAAAGAAACTTCCCCAGCATGATTGGATAAATATAAAGAACGGCGCGTGAGCAAAACTTTGGGATCAGACTCATCAGTAATGGCAATTAATACAGCAGCATGAGCAGGCTTAACACGTGTAGAAAAGCGTAATCTATGCTGTAATAATTGTATTAATGAGTAGTCATCCATATGCTACTGCTCCTGCCTCATGCTTTATTTCATCATAGCTGAATTTTTATTCCAAAGGATAGAAATGATGCCAAAGTTGCATTTTTCAGTTATGCTGATCAACACCTTTATCATTGACGATGAATATGAATTTCTGTGTAATTTGCGGACATAAAACAACGGAAAAAATTCCACTCGGCGACCATCAATTACGCCGCGTTTGTACAGATTGCGGCAATATTCATTACGTCAATCCCAAAGTTATTTGCGGAGCACTGGTGCTGTGGGAAAATAAGGTTTTGCTGTGCCGCCGTGCCATTGAACCGCGTTATGGGCTATGGACCCTGCCCGCAGGTTATATGGAACTGTTTGAAACCATGGAACAGGGCGCTGCCAGAGAAACCCGCGAAGAGGCTGAAGCTGAAGTCGAAATCGAACAGCTCTACTGTATGTACAATATTCCCCGAATTGGACAAATTTACGTTCTGTTCAAGGCTAATCTCGTCAATGGCATATTCGGTGCTGGTGAAGAAACCATTGAGTCGCGTTTATTTGATGAACATGAAATTCCTTGGTCTGAACTGGCTTTTCCCAGCGTAGAACGGACCTTAAGACATTATTTTGAGGATCGTAAAACTGCTTCATTCAGCATGCATTTAGAAACTTTAGGTACCCGCTTAGATCATACTGGTTAAAGATGCGATAAATTTGCAATTTAATAAAAAGCCCATCATATGATGGGCTTTATTTTTTGCTTACTTCTTTTTGACTGTATAACACGGAGCCAAAGCAAAAGTTAAACTGCCTCCACTTAACTTCGCAAGATCTGCATCTTGAGAAGTGTGCGATGTATTATTGGTATTATAAACTTTCTGGAAACTTGATAATGAGTTTGCCCATTTTACCGTACCAACAGCAGAGTCTTTAAATGTAATATCAGCCGCACCCGAAGTAAGATTTAATAAGTTAGCTACATTAAGTAAAGCACCACCCACCACAATACTATCACCAGATGTTGAAGTCTTGATATTGGTATTCATTCCCACTAAAGCACCGTCAATTTTTTTCAAGTTTGCATTTGCCAATACCATACGCAAGGAAATATTCTTATCATTGGTGAAAGCACGAGAAACTGTACCAATCCGGTATTGTTGAACTCCATACTGGTCTATATAAGTGGATGAATTAAAGCCTGTGGTATCACAAGCGCTTTTTCCTGAAGCCAACTCCTGATCCAAAGCAGTACTCATATCATCTTCAGTATAACCAGGCTTCATATTGGTTCGAATGTTGCCTTTTTCATCAATCACTATTCCCAATACAACGTCTTTCACGCTGGTATCGGTAAATTTAAAGGTCAAATTTGCGTACATCGGGAATATATAAGCTTCGCCAGATTTCACATTATTAATGGATTTAAAAACCCTTTTATCTAGATAAGTGATAGGAAAGGTTTTATATAAATCGAGTGTACCATTAAAATTTTCGCTGCCAATGGTCTGCCTCCATAGACCAAAATCCAGCTTATCAGCTGCAGTGACTTCTGTTTTCCTAGTAAGCAACTTATAGAATGCTTCTTTGCCGGCAATCATATAATCATTATATAAAGTGCCCTGATAAATACTTAAAGGTGTAGTGACTTGATCGACCTGAAAATCAAAATTTTGATCAATTTTCTTGGTTACCGGATTAATCCAATGCTCTTGTGCATTTGCAGTCATTCGAATCGGTCGGGTGGTGGTCAGCAATTTGGTATTTAATCCACCTAATGTCGAAGTGCCACTGATGCCTGGACCACGCCATTGTATGCCACTACCAAAAGTATAACCGTCACGATCGGTAATCAACATGAAATGTCCTAACAGATGCTGCGTTGAGCTGTCCTGAGGATTACACGTATCTTTATTACAACCAACTAAACCATCTGAACCACTTAAACTACTAATCACTCCAGAGGTTGAAAATAATGAAAATTCCGGTTGATATACCCCGGCATTCGCAATATTCATCAACATACTGACAGTAGAAAATGCCTGCTCATTGGTTATATTTGAAATATTAATCCAAGGTTGGATCAATAATTCAAAATCGGAATCTGTGGTATTTGCAAAGGTTTCTTGAGGAATTGACTGACTGATTCTCTCCAAATCTACCCGCATTTGATCCGTAATATATAAGGCTTGGATATCGGCTGGATCAGCAATCCCCCCATTTTGTAGCGCAAGTGCCTGTAATATTTTTGCCAACCGCATAGCGACCTTCACGGTGCTATCACTGGCATCCAGAGACTTAGCTGGTGTACCAGAAATTCCGGAGGCAATGTCCAAAATAGTCAAACGAGGCAATTGTGAAGTACTTACCTTGGCAATTTTATTTAGGTCTAGCGTTCCCAAATTAATTTGCTTATCTTTTTCCCCCTTCAGGAAGAAAGTAATTTTGTCACCGACTTTACATGCCCCGGTTGCTGCTCCATCTTTCAAATCTAAAGTGGTTACAAAGCTATTTTTAGTATCACTACTACAAGTAAAATTTAATCCATTTAATGGATAATCCAAGGCAAATCCAAGACATCCACTAGCACCTATCGTACACGTTCCATTCGTTGTACTACCTTCATAAACTTCAGGAATAACATTGGCACTTTCACCACCACACCCCGTTAAAGCTGCCATCAATGTGGTGAGGGCAAAAGGGAGTAAATATTTATTTTTCATCCGAGTTCTCTTCTTATATCCTTAGCGAATTGCTATTAATTTTAATTGACCCTGATTGGTGAGTGCTTTGTTTTCTAGATCTATCGCACTGGCTAAAGGAGTCAACAACATATATCGGCTTTGAGAAGGAATATGAATGATTCCTTCAATTTTTTCATGGCTAGTAAATGACTCGGCAGTTTCATGATTTTTAAAGCCTCCTGCTCCCTCAAGTACACATCCATTGGTATCTAGAAAAACCACAAATGGCCAATAAAAGGTCGGATTCTGTTGTCGCGAAGCATAAGAGTTAATCTGCACATTCTGAATTGCATTGGAAATCTTCACAATTTCAAAATCAAAATGCTCTTTTAATGGTGCACGTGGCCAGACATTGACTTCCTTATCCAGACTGACTGTTTTCGCATTTTTAATTTTTTTGTCCTGAATACATTGTTGACCTAAACTATTCACAGCATCAGCCTGGGAAACCCGGTAATAAGTCGATGACAAGGTAATAGGACCACTATCCTGTTTTTGATTCTTTTTAAAAAATGATTGCAGCAGAGATTTACTCACCCCTTTTTCACGCTCGACCATTTGTAAGCGTGTCGCTCCATGCTTGGTATCAATGATGCCTTCCGGCATAGCATAAAAACGTTTTTTCCCTTCCAGATTAAATTCCTTGTCTTCCAGGTATTCATTTTTTATATATTGCGTACCATCAACCGTGACATAGTTTTCTGCATCTTTAGCTTCTTTCAGTTCTTTAGGCGTACTGGTAGCGAGAGGTACAATTTCTTCCACCGTTTTAGGCAGGGGTTGAGGCTGTGCTAAAACTTTTTGCTTTTTCTCAGTTTCAGGTTCTAGATAGGTCGATTGCGGTATTTTAGCTGTATCTACTTGGGTAGAAGCTTTTTTTGTAAGGCTTTGGATTGCTACTTTATTTTTCACCGGTAATTGCGATAATGTTGTAGTTTGAGTTGTAATAACCTTGATGTCTGGCTGATTATTGGGGGAATGAGTGACCGAGTGAGTTTCTTGAACTCTCCTCTCTACTGAGGAAGATTTACTTCCTTCAGTTTCTTTATTTTTGGGCGCAGATTTTTGTTGCACGACCATAGGCCTACCATCTGGCCCAATAATGGTGTAAAACTCTCCCGCATGAGAAAAAGATAACTGCACCACACATAGCGTAAGTATCGATTTCACCCATAAATTCCCTTTCATTATTTTCAATTTCTCTACCATCGTGTTCTATAGTTCAAGCCTAAAATTGTGACTTTGGTATTCGTTTTAACATTTAAACCTGCATATGGATTTAGTAGAATATTATTCACACCCGTTTGGTTTGCTAAACTACTGGTATTTGCTGGAATGTTATCTTTACTGCGTAAGAAACCAATCGATAAATCCAGATCGGTATCTGCATCGAAACGATAACCTACCCCCAAGCCGAACAATTGTGCATTGTTAATCGGCACCATTGTATTTCGCTTATTATCAGGAATTGCACTAGTACGCGGTTCATATCCGGCACGTAATTTCAGACGATCTGTTGCAGAATATTCCAGACCTATCCCATAATTCCAAGGTGAAGTAAATTGCAGTGGAAGTGCCAGAGAAGAATCACCAATATTTTCAGAAAGTAATTTGGCAATTTTTAATGCTGAAATTTGTCGGTCAAATTCAAATTTAAACTTGTCCCACGCTTTATAGTCTGTCCAGCCCACATCAAAATTGACTTGTAAATCAGGTAAAAGCTTATATTTTATTCCTGCTTGAAAATGGGCTGGATATTCAAAATCCATTGAAACCAGACCTGACTCACTTGCAGGAATATTATTAGGAAACCCCAAAATTGCCGCAAGAATTTGACCTGTAGGAGATGACATTAAACCATTGATCAGCTCACGTGGTGCCTTTGCGTTATCAATGTGATATTTACCTTTCAAACGCATTTTTGCCGCACTTTGATATACCATACCAAAGCTAAAATCCTCAGTCGGTTCCCACAATACGCCCAGGTTATAACTTGGGCTAAGTGATTGTTCCAGAGCAAGCTGCATTTGCCCGAACCTGCCAAATGGGTTCATACCTTCTTGGGCATTACATATACCTAACAACAGAATGTCAGTAATAATGTCCGAGTTTTCTTTAAAAGGTGTACAAACGACCTCATCAATCATTCGTAACATACCAATTAATTCATTGGGAAAACGCAAATCCGTTTTTAAACCAATGGCTTGGTATGACATACCTATAGAAGCACCCACGGATAACTCATCATTCACTTGATAGGCAATAGATGGAGATAAATAGGTAATCCTTTCTAGAGCAACCTGTTGCCCCATGTAATTCGCAGGATTGCCATTTTCCGCACCAAAACCGGCAACCAAAGGTGCATACATTGCAGTTGCAAAAGTTGTTTTTGAACCTGGTGGATTGTAAGCAATACCTGCTGTAGGTGCAGCCATGGGTAGACCTTCACCAAGATCCACCATTTTTTTTAATACTGGGACGTATAGACTGACGTATTCAACATCCCCATTCACTGTGCCTTTAAAGTCTGTACATAAATCGGAAGAAATCTCTGGCCCGTCATTACACACCATCGGGTCATCTGAATAGCCAAATACGTTATAACCAGCAGGAACAGAAAATTCCCGTTGGATATCAAAATTAGCAAGAATCCCCTGCACATCGGTTTGCAGACCTTCAATTTTGGTCAAAGCTGCAGGGTTAAAATGAATTGCACTAATACCAGGAGGATCTGCAGTAACCGCATTTCCCATACTCAATGATCTGACATCAACAGATAAGTTAGTACCTAATTGAGCGAAAGTTGCACTTGAACAGCCCGAGACGATAATTGCTGCAGCTAACGGGCGAAGTCGAATCTTATACATACGACTACCCTCTTAGCGTAGTTTCTTACCGAAACCTAAAATATCCAGTGGGAATGACAAACCTAAAGATACATCTGGCGCATCTTCTGTCAGGCCTATACCCACAGTCCCATTGACAATAGTTTCAGGTGAAACACGAACACCCAATGAAATTGCTAAAGTGGAGCTGGTCTGGTCAGCTGGTGAATAACTCTCACCCGAAGTATAAGTAAATTCTGAACCGGTATTAAAACTTTGCTGATATGACATCGTCATAGACACATCATAGTTAAATGAATAGGCAAAACCTAAAGCAAAACCTCCACTGATCCCAGGTTGAAACTCATCCAGTACTCGTAAACCACGACGTTGATTTAAACCCGTTTCTTTAAAGCCATAATTGGCAGATACGGAAGCAAACAATACCACTGGATCGATATATTTACGCGTACTTGCACCAATCCCTGCAGAGTAATAACCTTTACCGGTTGCTAGATCATTAGTCGCATTAATTTCATAAGGACTATCACCAGTTTTAGTAGAAATATTACCGAATAAGATCAGGGGTAGTCTGCCAGCTTTTAGAGGGAAAGGCTCCCAACGCGTACCAAAAGAAATATCACCTAGACCTGCTGTAGAAGTATCTTTTAATAAATCTGTTTTAGCGACTAAAGGTACTGAAGCCGTAAAGGTTAAATTATCTAGAATGCCATACTGCGCAGTAAATGTATTGGTAACAGAATGGGTCGCATTTTCTTGAACACGGAGTTGATACAGTTGTCCACTCGCCATTTCAGCATCAATCTGTGTATCACGATAATAGGTATAATCAATATCGTAATAAGATGAAATCTCACCTTTTTTAATTAAAGAATATTGTCTTTCATTTGAGGTAAAGACTTCTTGTAAGTTAGCTTCTTTACTTGCATCCCCTTCTTGCTGCTGTAAAGCAGAAGAAGCTTGCTCATTTGCATTAACAGGTTGTGGCTGTGCCGCTGGAGCACTATCGGCAGATGAGGTTGCTGCTGGCTCTTCAACCTGTTCATCAACCACTTCATATTCACCGAGTGCTGACTCTTCCACTTGAACATTTGCGGTTACTTCAGGTTGTACATTTGCAGACTGTGATGCTGTAGATTGAACTTCTGTTTCCTGCTGATCTACAACCTCGTATTCTCCGAGTGCCGGTTCTTCAGCTGCATATACCCCCCCTATTGCCATTTGAACACTCAAAGCCAATAAAGTTTTGTTCATCCATTTACGATTCATATTCCATCCCACCATTTTTATTTTTTTAATCTACTTACTTTTATACTTTATTTACTTTTGTAATAAAGACGTAAAAAATTATATGTCGATTCCCCAAATTTTTCCGAGTCTTCATTTAAATTCTTGTCTAAACGAATCGTTGATGCCTTATTGGCAATTTTATCCATATAGAACTGCGGATATTGCATGTTAACGAAAGCATAGCGATTGACAGTTGCATCTTCGACATGTCGTAAGTCTGTATCCTGAAGTGCTAATAAACTTTTTCTCTTTTCAGGTGCGACATTAATTAAAAATAGGGTGTTGTTTTCCCAGATATCCTTGAAACGTGTTTCATCGAAACTAATATTACCCACTGCAGGGTCAGCTACATAAACACGGCCATTCTTGTATGCTTTAAACACCACAAAATGTTTAAATCCTGCATAAGAAATTGGCACAATGGCTGGTTGTCCCTGTTTCACTAAATCGGAAAATTCGCCTTTATATCCCCCGCTTTCGAAACCGATTGCTCCGACAAAGCGTTTCATATCAAGTAAGGAAAAACTACGTCGCTCGACGATTTTCTCGGTCTCACCAAATTTAAGCAAACCATTCATAACTTGTTGTTCTGTCATGGTTACACCAACATCAACATAACCATTTAACAAGGTCGTTAATGCTGCTGATCCACAGCTATAGTCATAAGCTTGACGTACAATACCCCTAAATTGATCTTCTACAGCAGGTTTAATGAGGACTGCTTCTCTATGCATTCGAGTGAATGAATCTTGGCGAGAGTCTAAGGTTTCAGTGTAATACACAGCTTCCGCTGGCTTTTTTTTAATTTCAAAGGCTTCTTTGGCAGCGTAATACATCAATGCCGAGCCTAACGCGATCTCTAACATATCTTCTGACTTTTCTAGTTATCGGCATGACGTGCCTTTGCTCATTATTTTTCTAGAGTTATTACTCTACATCCATGTAAAAAGGAAGATAACCTTTTTTATAAAAAAAAACAGCTTTTTTTTAGTTTATTTGAAAAATTTAACATTATTTTTGTAAAAAAAAGCGCGTGATTTCACGCGCTTTTTTCAATTCGAAATTAATGACCAGAAATACTAATCATAGAACCTTTATCATAACTAGCACCGTAGAATGTTTGCAAACCTTGAACTTCTACATCACCAATAGAACCAGCAGTACGGCTACCTAAATGAATGCCTTTAACATAATTATCAATTTTGTCATTTGTGCTTACAATACGCACAAAGCCTTTATTCGCTGCCGACTCACCAAATACACTTACACTTGCTTTCATAGTTAAGTTTGTTGAATTGGCATCAGCAACTTTAATGCTTTCAATAAAGATTTCCCCTGGACCTGTAGTACTAATTGGACCAGCAGTTGGGTGAACTGCAACCACAGCACCATTTGTTGAATTATCTAAAATACCTAGGTTCTTGATTTCAAGACCACCCTGCATTACAGAATCCAATTTAATCATGGCACCTTGAGGCGCTGCACCCAATTGAATATTGGCAGTCATTTTACCTGTTTTAACAGACAAACCACTTAAAATCGCATTGTAGTTAGAATCATTACCGCCACGACGGATATTAACAGCAGGATCATTTGCACCAGATGCTGTTACACCAATCTCACCAATATGGATTTCCAAACCAGAAACTTGAGCTGCAATGTTGATAAATGCTGTATTACCACTCCCTGAACCAGCATCGCTATCAATTTGCAAATCAGCAAGGTTACCAGTAGCTAATAATGATTGGTAGTTTGCACCAATAAAAATACCTTGGTCTTTACGATCAATGGTACCACCATTGGTTAATGTAATTGTTTCTGAGTTTTTTGCACCCTTGATTGAAATAGCACCCGCATTACCAGTACCGCCTAAAGCAGTAGTAGGAATAACTGTACCAGTAGCATCTTTAGTACTTAAACCATCATTATCATGAACGAATAATTTATCGATCGTAATTCTAGAAATACCGATCCCGATGTTAATACCATCTTGACCAGTAGTAGCACCCAATGAAGCATCATCCATTGCTTGCATTGCCATCGCATTTGCGCTAATTGCTAATGAAGAAACTAAAGCAAGTTTAGTAAATTTTTTCATTTCGTACTCTCCCAAGAGTATTATTTTTTTGATTGTTAACTACTCGATTTCACTAATTGTTTTTTATTTTTTGACAATAGTGAGGCTTTCCTTGAGCTGCTGGTTTGCCCTAGCTAAGTTATCTCTGTGTCATTTTTTGTTCAACTGCTGTTGGTCGCAATCTACATGTTACCGATAAACGGTATTTACAGTTTTTATGCATCAACAATGTTATAGAATAGACCATCTATGTATCGAATTTATTAAGTCACGTCGTATGAATGAGCCTGTTTTTTTTCAAAAATTGCTGACCAAGCAACAGCTTAATCCTACTGAAATTCTTTTATGCTTATCGCATCTTAACCATGTGGTTTACTTAAAAAATGTAAAACAACCTGTCATTGCAATTTTGGCTTCTGAATATATACTGATGCAAAATAAAAAAATTCAGAAATTTACCAGAACATCGTTAAACCAATATCAACAAAAAAATGAACCAATTGATTTCAATAAATTTTTTAAGCAGGATTTGCAAAATCATACCTCCGATTTCAATGGTGGTTTAATCGGTTTTATCAGTTATGATGAAGCTGCCCAACAACACGTTAATATTCAATCCAAGAACCAGCCCTCTTTATTTTTAGGCATTTATTGCAGCTATATTAAACTGACCGATCAAGGCTGGACCTTTTTTAGTCATGAACATGAGGCTGAAGCGATCTTTCAGGTACTTCAAAATGCCTTGCAAAACAAAAACAAGCCAAGTAAAGAAAATCAAAATTTCACCCTCACTCGACCTTGTACCGCACGGTGGACTAAAAAACAGTATGTGAATGCATTTAATCAGATTCAAGATTACATTCGGGCAGGTGACTGTTATCAAATTAATTTAACTCAAGAATTTACAACAAAAGCACAAGGTTTGTTGTTAGATACAGCAGAAGCGTTTTGGCAATTGACTGATGCACCTTATTCAGGTTATCTCAAAATCAATGATTTTGAATTATTAAGCTGCTCTCCCGAACTGTTTATCGAGTTTGAAGCAAATCGGAAAATCACCACAAAACCGATTAAAGGCACTATGCCCAGATATTTAGATGTTGCACAAGATGAGCAATCCAAGCAAAGCTTAATTCACTCTAAAAAAGACCAAGCCGAAAATGTAATGATTGTGGATTTACTGCGTAATGATTTGAGCGTATACGCTGAAACAGGCTCTGTTAAAACACCAAAACTTTTTGAAATTGAGTCATTTAATCAAGTTCATCATATGGTGAGTGAAGTCACTGCTAGATTAAGGCAAGATATCAATCCTTTTCATGTTCTGATGTCAGCTCTTCCGGGTGGTTCAATCACAGGCGCTCCCAAAATTCGTGCCATGCAAATTATAGAGGAACTTGAAGGTACTCCACGTGGTGCCTACTGTGGTTCGATGGGTTATTTTAATTTTGATGGTACAGGTTCATGGAATATTTTGATTCGCTCAATTCAAAAATATCAGAATGATATTTCTGTTTGGGCTGGCGGAGGGATCACCATTGCATCAGATTGCGATGCTGAATATCAGGAATGTTTTGATAAAGTGTCCGCCATGCTGGATTTGCTCAATACTTGGTATAAGCCAAATCAACAAAAAAGCGATTCCTGAGAATCGCTTTTTTGACTTCAAATCCCTCCTCCTTTTATAAAAGGTGAGGAGCACTGCTCCGCAAGGGAGGAGTTTAATTAAGCTAAAATATCATTTCTCAAGGTATCGACTAAACGCTGGTTTTGCTCGTCTGTACCAATGGTAATACGCAGGAACTGGTTGATACGCGGCTTATTAAAATAACGTACAATGATGCCACGTTCGCGCAATTCAGCAGCAAGCTCAGCTGCATCTCGACTCGCTAATGATGCAAAAATAAAGTTTGCACTCGATGGCAAGACTGTAAAGCCAAGCTCAGCCAATTGGGCAACCAACTTTTCACGGCTTGCAATCACTTTCTCATTTTGCGCTTCGAAGTATTCTTGATCTTCAAAAGATGCTACAGCTGCTGCAATCGCAAAACGATCAATCGGATAAGAGTTAAAACTGTTCTTCACCGCTTCAAGGGCAGCGATGAGATGTGGCTGTGCAATGGCAAAACCGACACGTAATCCCGCCAGTGAACGAGACTTAGATGTAGTTTGGCAAACCACCAAGTTATCGTATTTCTCAACCAATTTTACTGCCGATTCAGCACCGAAATCCACATAAGCTTCATCAATGACGACCACTGAATCTGGATTGGCTTGAAGCACATCTTCAATGGCTGACAAACCCAGTGCGATACTGGTCGGCGCATTTGGATTGGTAATAATAATCCCGCCATTGGCTTGTTTATAATCATCCACCACAATTTCAAAATCATCATTCAATGGCAAAACTTTGGTTTTTACCCCAAAGAACTGACTGTAAACCGGATAAAAACTATAGGTAATGTCCGGATAAAGCACTGGCAACTCTTGGACAAAAAATGCTTTGAAGATATGTGCCAATACTTCATCAGAACCATTGCCAACAAATACATGATCTACCGAGACATGTTGCTGTTTGGCAATCGCCTGTTTTAAAGCAGATGCATCTGGGTCTGGATATAAACGCAGCACATCTGCTGAATTGGCCAATACCGCTTGAACCGCTTCGACCACTTTTGGTGATGGCGGATAGGGATTTTCATTGGTATTGAGTTTTAATAAGTTTTGGATTTTGGGTTGTTCACCTGGTACGTAAGGTTCGAGTTCACGTACTTCAGGACTCCAAAAACGCATTTGTTCTGTGGTGATAGTCGACATTTTATTTTCTCTTATTTCCCTCTCCTAACCTCTCTTGCGCTTTGCTTTAAAGCAATCCTTAAAGCTCTCAGGGAGAGGAATCTTCATCTCATAAATGATGCAATCAAACGTCAAAGTCATTCTCATCAGATGAGTTCCCCCTCTCCTTTCAGGAGAGGGTTAGGGAGAGGTTTATAATTTTAGAAAACCAGATTTTTTCTATCTAGCCTATGATTCATTACTGATAACGATAACGTGCTGAACGTGCATGGGCATCCAGGTTTTCCTGTTGCGCCAAGATATCGGCCGTTTTTGCTAAAGTTTTCACGCCTTCTTGCGAGCACATAATCAGGCTGGAACGCTTCTGGAAATCATACACCCCGAGTGGTGATGAGAAACGCGCTGTGCCTGATGTTGGTAATACGTGGTTAGGACCGGCACAGTAATCACCAATCGCTTCAGGCGTATAACGTCCCATGAAGATGGCACCGGCATGGCGAATATTTTCCGACATTTTCTCTGCTTCATCCAGGCAAAGCTCTAAATGTTCTGGCGCAACCTGATTGATGAGGTCAATCGCTTCCTGACGATCTTTCACCAAAACCAATGCCCCACGGTTAGCAATTGAAGTACGAGCAATTTCAGCTTTTGGCAAAGCCGCCAAATGTTCTTCAATCGCCTGTTCAACGTCGTTTAAAAGCTGCTCATCTGGGGTGATAAAAATCGCTTGTGCAACTGTATCATGCTCAGCTTGTGACAATAAATCCATTGCCAGCCATTTCGCGTTATTCTGACCTTCTGCATATACCAAAATTTCGGATGGTCCTGCAATCATGTCAATACCGACTTGACCAAATACAGCACGTTTAGCTGCTGCTACGAAACGGTTACCTGGACCAGTAATTTTATCGACAGAGGGAATGGTTTCCGTACCATAAGCTAATGCTGCAACTGCTTGCGCACCCCCAATGGTAAATACACGGTGCACACCAGCCAGATATGCCGCTGCCAATACTAGGGGATTGAGTTCACCATTTGGCGCCGGAACCACCATGATAATTTCAGGCACGCCTGCAACATGCGCAGGCACGGCATTCATCAAGACTGAAGACGGATACGATGCCAAACCACCCGGTACATAAATACCTACACGATCCAGCGGGGTAATTTTTTGCCCTAAGGTATTTCCCAAAGCATCAACATAGGTCCAACCATCCTGCTTTTGTGCTTGATGGAATTCACGAATACGGTTTGCAGCCAATTCTAATGCTTCACGAACTTCTGTAGTTAAACCTTCAAAAGCCGTTTTAAGTTGTTCTTGAGTGAGTTCTAGATCAGAAAATTGATGCGCTGGATGTCGATCGAACTGTTGAGTGAGTTTAAGAACATGAGCATCCCCATGCAGACGTACGTCAGCAATGATTTGGTCTACGGTTTTTAAAAGTTCAGGATCACTAACTGTCTCAAAAGCCAACAAGTCCGCAAAGGCCTGTTTAAAGCTTTGATCTTGAGTCGATAAACGTCGCATCAATTTACCCACAAGGTTTAATAGGAAAACTTTAGTTTACCTTGTTTCCCAGACTTTGTGGGTATCTATCACGCATCTATTCACATAGTTTTATAGGAAATTACTTTGTGAATCATCGAATAAATCCGGGGCTTAAGCCGTTATGATAAAAATGGGCATAAAAAAACCGCCACAGGATGACGGTTTTTCAAATGAGCATGCAGCGCTGCTTATTTTTTGCTTTCGCGTTCTTCCACTGCTTTTTCAAGCTGTGCCAAAATCGGATTAAGCAGTGCTTGTTTACGTTTAAAGCTGGCTTTATTTACAATCAAACGTGAAGATACTTTGCAGATTTCTTCCAAAGGCTCTAAACCATTGGCACGTAGCGTATTACCCGTATCTACGACATCAACAATATAATCACCTAAACCGACCAGTGGCGCAAGTTCCATCGAACCGTAAAGCTTGATGACATCAACTTGCTCGCCCAGGCTGGCATAGTATTGACGTGTAAGATTCACATATTTAGTGGCAATTTTTAAACGGCCTTTCGGACGAACCATACCGACTTTACCCGCTGTCATGAGTTTGCAGTTGGCAATTTTCAGGTCTAATGGTTCATATACATTTTGTGCGCCATGTTCCATCAGCACATCTTTACCTGCAACACCCAAATCCGCTGCACCATTTTCCACATAAGTCGGTACATCAGAGGCACGTAAAATTAAAATACGGACCTGTTTATGTGTGGTTGGGAAAATTAATTTACGGGATTTATCCGGATCTTCCAGTAAATTAATTCCTGCTGTTTCTAGCAGAGGTAAAGTTTCTTTTAAAATACGTCCCTTACTTAATGCTAAAGTTAAACCATGATCAAAATTACCCATAACGTCAAAGTTTGGATCATCGTTTCTCATATCGCTCATTAACTTACTCGCTTAATTTGGGCACCTAAACCTTGTAACTTCGCTTCAACATCTTCATAACCGCGATCAATATGATAAATACGGTCAATCAGGGTTTCACCTTCGGCAGCCAATGCAGCCAAAACCAAAGAGAAAGAAGCACGTAAATCTGTCGCCATTACAGGAGCAGCTGAAAGTTTTTCCACCCCTGTAACCACTGCATCGTTACCTTCAACCTGAATATTTGCGCCCATACGTGCCAATTCAGGTACATGCATAAAACGGTTTTCAAAAATCGTTTCAGAAATCGTAGCAAAGCCACGACCAATCGCGTTGACAGCCATAAGCTGAGCTTGCATATCAGTTGGGAATTCTGGATGTGGCAGGGTCTGGAAACTAACAGCTTTTGGACGTTTACCCATCATATCGAGTTCAATCCAGTCATCACCACGGGTCACTTCCGCACCCATTTCTTCAAACTTATCCAAAACTGCTTCAAGTAATGCCGGATCGGTATGAGTCGTTTTTACTTTACCACCGGTAATTGCCGCGGCAGCCAAATATGAACCTGTTTCAATACGGTCGGCAACTACAGCATATTCACAGCCATGTAAATGCTCAACACCGGTAACCACTAAAGTCTCGGTATCCAAACCTTCAATTTTCGCACCCATTTTAATCAGCATTTTTGCCAGATCAGTGATTTCAGGTTCACGAGCTGCATTACGGATAGTCGTGACGCCATCGGCTAATACTGCTGCCATCAGAATATTTTCAGTACCGCCAACAGTCACCATATCAAAGACCACTTCGCCACCTTTAAGACGACCATCGACTTTGGCATTAACATAACCGGCTTCAACTTCAATTTCAGCACCCAAAGCTTCTAATGCTTTAAGGTGTTGATCGACTGGGCGTGAACCAATGGCACATCCACCAGGAAGAGATACTTTTGCACTACCATAGCGCGCCAGTAATGGACCAAGCACCAAAATTGATGCACGCATGGTTTTGACCAGTTCATATGGGGCAAACTGATTATCTAATGTAGACGTATCTGCTTTAACGGTATCGCCTTCATAAGAAATTTGAACACCCAAACCAGCAATCAGTTTTACCAACGTGTTCACATCCTTAAGATTTGGAACATTAGTTAATGTGGTGGGAGTTTCAGGGAGAATCATTGCAGCAAGTAATGGAAGTGCTGCATTTTTTGCACCAGAAATACGCACTTCACCTTCGAGCTTAACACCGCCCTGAATTAAAAATTTATCCATCTAGTTCTAAGCTCCGAATAAGCTTGCTTTACGCCATTCTTCTTTGGTCATTGCACGAATAGTTACCGCATGTACTTCACCGCTGGCAATATATGAATTTAACGGAGCATAAACTGTCTGTTGGCGTGCCACCGGACGTTTGCCTTCAAATTGTTCATCTACAATGCGAAGATCAAATTTCCCGCCTTGCCCACTAACTGCAACTTCAGCCTCTGGAAAAGCAGCTTTTAAAATTTCAGTGAGCTGTTCACTATTCATCACAAAGACCTCTTATAGGACCAACGGTGTAAAAACCTGCCATTTTACTATAAATATGAAAAATAAATCATTAAGCTATAACATTTAATATATAAAAAAAGAGGTCATAAAAAACCTCTTTTTGTTCAGCAACAAAACTATGCCATTAAAGATGGGGATGCAACCTGCATTTTCCTATGCTTATGCAACTGTCTTTTAAGTTTTTCTGTTAATTTTTTTATTGATGTATACATATCATCAGCTGTTGCCTGTGCAAACAATTCTGCCCCCGGTACACGAATAATTGCTTCTGCAATATGATTTAAACTTCCTTTTCTTGATCGTTTATCTACTTGATGATCTTTGCTCAATTTCACCTGCATACTATTGACCTGATCTAAATGTTTGGTCATTTCAGCAAATTTTAAACGAATATTATCTTCAATTGCAGGGGTGATAGTTAAGTGATGACCACGAATTGTTATTTGCATAATTCTATCCCTCACCTTCTTTAGGATTAGTTAAAGTCATAGCCGAAATGATCTGCTGACAGAACCTAGAATTCTGCAATTTACACTTTAAATCATTTCAACCACACCTTTAAAAGAAAAAAAGATTCATTATGTTGTCATAATGAATCCTTAGAATAATCAGATTTTAAAAATTAGATCAAGACTTTTCGTTCAGAAGATGAAGGAATATGTAACGACTCTCGATATTTAGCGACAGTTCGACGTGCCACATCAATGCCATCTTGTTTTAACAAATTGGCAATAATATTGTCAGATAAAGGCTTGCGTGGATTTTCTTCAGAAATTAACTTTTTAATTTTTGCCCGAATCGCAATTGAAGATGCCTCCCCACCCGAAGTCGTGGCCACATGGCTGGAAAAGAAATATTTCAGTTCAAACAGCCCGCGCGGGGTCAGTATGAATTTATTGGTCGTCACCCGAGAAACTGTAGATTCATGCAATTCCACCTCTTCCGCAATATCGCGCAGCACTAAAGGCTTCATCCCTTCCGCACCAATTTCCAAAAACATTTTTTGATGTTCCACGATACAGGTGGCCACTTTTAGTAAGGTTTTATGACGCTCATCGACACTCTTAATAAAATTCTTGGCATCCAGCATTTGATTGCGTAAATATTGATTATCGTTACTTTGATCTGCACGTTTAATCATACTGGCATAAAAAGAGTTGATCCGTAATTTAGGCATTACATCCGGATTTAACTGCACTTGCCAATGATCATTCTTTTTCATGACCACCACATCGGGAATTTGATAATCAGAGTCCTTTTCTTCAAACTCCATTCCCGGATAAGCTTTTAAGGTCTTTAACAGGTCAACTGCACATTTCAATTGTTCAGGATTCAAACCCGTTTGTTTGATCAATTTTGGCAATTCATTCGAAATAAGTAACTCATAATGATTTAACAATTTTATCGCTTCACAACGATAAGCTTGATGTACAGGTAAACTTTCCAATTGTACCAATAAACATTCTGCCAGATTACGTGATGCTACACCTGGAGGATCCAGATGTTGAATATGTTTTAAGACAACAAGGACTTCATCATCTTCCACTTCATCCTCATAATCCATAGTTTCCAATAAATGCTGCACAGATGCCGTGATTTCCGCAATTTCAGCATCTAAAAAACCTTTTTCATCTAAAGAATCAACAATACAATGTGCTATCAGGCGATCTACAGCAGAAAAATGCAATAAATTGATTTGTTCAAGTATGTGTTCTTTTAGACCAAGATGTCCCTGACGGTTATCTTCACGCTCTTCATATTCAGGGGAACCAAGACTCGTCGGTTGATGGGTATAGACATCATCCCAATCAGTATCGACAGGTAAATCATCAGGAAGATGGTTTGCATTTAGCTCATTGGTTAAATCTTTATTATCGCGTTCCTGATCTTGTAAGGTGGATAAACTTTCAATCGAAGATTGCTCTTCAACCTTCTCTAGTAAGGGATTACTATCAAGTTGAATCTGAATTTCTTGCTCTAGTTCAAGACTAGAAAGTTGAAGCAAACGAATGGCTTGTTGTAACTGCGGTGTCAGTGACAAGGAGTTTGCAACTTTTAATCCAACCGATAACTTCATATTACCCTACTCTTTTTAACTGCTATTTATGAAAACACATCTTGTAAGCAATTTTTGTGCCGTTTTGATTTTTATATCATAGATACACATAAAAAAATATACAAATTTAAAATTTTTTAATTATATTTTCGATAAAATACTCACGAAATATTAATAAATATTTTTATAAATTAATGACTTACTCAAATAACAAAATCTAATTATCTGAATAGCAGAAAAATCAATTCCGTTAAAGAATCTAATTTCATTCATCATCAAATAATAATTTTAGGATTTTAATAATCTAGGCAAAAAAAAAGCCCCTGCAAATGCAGGGGCTTTTGAATAATGAGCTGGCGATGACTTACTCTCACATGGGTAATCCCACACTACCATCAGCGCTAAGAGGTTTCACTTCTGAGTTCGGGAAGGGATCAGGTGGTTCACTCTTGCTATGGTCGCCAGCACAA
>NZ_VPCP01000044.1:0-29748 GCF_013418145.1 Acinetobacter sp. YH12201
TGTTCCACTTTAGATATTTGTTTAAGATGAGATGTAACTCATTGAAATGTGTCATCATATTCGTCGTCAGAAAACAAGTATTATGCCATTATTTCAATGAGTTATCTTTTTTTGTCGTGTACAAAGATAAAAACGAATAATCTTCTATAAATTTATTGCAAATAATAATAATTATCATTAATATTTGCACCATTGTTACAATCCATAACAATCTATCCACTTTTAGTTCCAGATTACTGACCACAAAAGTTGCAAAACAGTATTGGAATTCTGTCTTATACGAAACTAGGGATGACTGACCATGGCACAAATCAAAAGCCGTAAACACCACAGAAATGCTCAACTGGTTGCCTTAGCAGCCTCGTTCCCGCTCATGACTCATGCAGCAGCAAGCAATGGTGTCACCCAGCTGCCAACCATTACCGTGGAATCTAAAGCGGAAAATAAATATAAAGCCGATAGCGTCAGTTCCCCAAAATATACCCAGCCACTGGTCGATACCCCGCAAACCGTTTCCGTGATTAAAAAAGAACTATTAAAAGAACAAGGTGCGACGTCTTTGGTTGAAGCCTTAAGAAACACACCGGGAATTACCCTGCAACTGGGTGAAAATGGCAATACCAGTGCCGGCGATGCCTTTCAAATGCGCGGTTTTTCGACTCAAACCTCTACCTATGTCGATGGTATTCGCGATTTGGGTGCAGTCACCCGCGATGTCTTTAACCTGGAACAGATTGAAGTGGTCAAAGGCCCTTCTGGTGCGGAAGCTGGTCGTGGTGCAGCATCAGGGTATATCAACCTGGTCAGCAAACTACCACAGACTGAAAATAGCCGTGAAGTTTCTGCCACTTACAATACTGCAGAACATGCCCGCCTGACTGCTGATATCAATCAGGTAATTAATGATGGCATTGCAGTTCGTTTAAATGCCATGGGACAGGACGGCGGCGTTGAAGGCCGCGACTTTATTGAAAACAACGGCTGGGCCATTGCACCCTCGATTGCTTTTGGCCTGGATAGCGATACCCGCCTGTATCTCTATTCACAGCATATTCGTCAACGCAATATTCCGGATGGCGGTATCCCAACTATTGGCATGAAGGGTTTCTACAATGCCGATTCTGCTTTAGCTTCAGCACCTAAAGTGAATCGCGAAAACTTTTATGGTCACGTCGATGACCATGAAGATGTCCATGCAGATATGTATACGGCAAAGATCGAAAGTGATCTGGCTGAAAAGGTCAAACTGACCAACATCACCCGTTTGGGTAAAACCAGTATGAACCGTGTTTTAACCGGGATAAATACCGGTTCAGCCGGTTTAAGAACCAATGGTTCAAATGATCCAAAAGACTGGGAAGTTAACCGTTCACGTCAGGGTGTCAATCAGGAAAATAAGATTCTTGCTAACCAGAGTACTTTGAACCTGAATTTAACAACCGGTGCCATTGAGCATGATGTAGTTGCAGGTTTGGAATTTTTAAAAGAACAGCAACATACGAAAACTATGGCTACGCAAATGCCGGGTCAAGCGACAGTAGCCACATCTTGGGCCAATCTTTATGATCCAGATCGCAATGAAGCAATGCCCGGCCTGATGTATAATGGGGGCTATACCCATGGTGAAACTGATACAGCTGCCGCCTATTTATTCGACACGCTTAAATTTGGCGAGCGCTTCCAGCTGAATGGTGGAGTACGGGTCGACTATTACGACACCGAATATGATGCTTTGACCTTGCCATCGGGTAGCAGCAGCTTGGTCCCTGCTAGTTTTGGTGCACATGACACCTTGGTCAGCTGGAAACTGGGAGGCCTATTTAAACCTACGGCTAAAAGTAGCGTATATGCTTCTTATGCCAAATCCCTGACTCCTCCGGGAAGCGCCAACTTTAGCCTTTCAGCAACCGGAATTAACAGTGCTGCTGCCAAACCGCAAGAAACCCATCACTATGAAATTGGCACCAAGTGGGATTTGCTCAATGATCAACTGGCACTCAATGCTGCTACCTATTACACTGAAAATGAAAACCAGTTTACTCAGGATGCCATTACCCAAGAATCCATTCAACAAGGTAAAACGACCGTGAAAGGGGTTGAACTGAGTGCTGTGGGCAAAATCACGGATGCATGGAATGTATCTGCCGGCGTGGCTCATATGAAAACTGAACAAGAAGATCAGCTCAGCGTGAATGCAACCACAGGAGCAATTACCCGAACCAACAATGTGCGCTGGTCACCGGAATGGACTGCAAGCTTATGGTCTACTTATGATGTTTCCGGCTTTAAACTGGGCTTGGGTGCGCGCTATGTAGACGAACAAAAACGTGTCATTACCGACAGCACGGCAGCGGCGAATATGCCTAACATTCCAGGCTATGTGGTATTTGATGCCATGGCGGGCTACAGCTTGAATAAGAACGCTTCGGTCAACTTGAATGTCTATAATCTGGCAGACAAGGAATACATCAGTACCCTCAATAATGGCGGTGGCCGTGTGATATTAGGACAACCGCGTTCTGCAGCTTTAACCTTTAACTATAAGTTTTAAGCCATTCGCCAAGTCTTAGCAGATTGAGTATAAATATAGTGTGTTAGATTTAGTGACTGTTGACTCCTCGTGTATGAAATAGCAACTGTACCTAATGCACTACATGATTTATTTTTGAATCCAATTAATGTTAGGGATGCAGATCAAGCTGATGATGTTACATATTCCTGAAATTCTAAGCAAACAGCAGGTTGTCGAGCTACGACAACAATTAGATAACAGTCAGGCCTGGATTCAGGGTCAGCACAGTGCCGGCTTTCAGGCACAAAAAATAAAAAATAATCTACAGATTGATCCCAACAGCATTGCTTATCAATCCTTTGCGGCCAAAATTCTTCAGGCCTTACAACACAACCTCCTGCTCAAATCTGCGGCATTGCCCAAGCATATTCTTCCGCCTTTATTTAACTGCTATCAGGATCAGGGGCATTATGGCAATCATGTTGATAATGCCGTGCAATATTCCAGCAGCATTGGACAAGCCATTCGGACTGACGTTTCCATCACCGTATTTTTATCTGAACTGGATGAATATGCAGGCGGTGAACTGATTGTGGAAGACAATTATGGCAGTCATGAAGTAAAGCTCGATGCGGGAGATGCCATACTCTACCCGGCCACTAGTTTACATCGGGTGGAAGCGGTGACCCAAGGCAAACGGATTGCGGCATGTACCTGGATACAAAGCATGGTCAAAGATGACTGGCAGCGCAGCATGCTGTTTAACCTGGATATGAACATTATTCAATTACGCCAGCAGATTGGCGATAGCGAAGAAATTCTAGGTTTGACCAGTCACTATCATAATTTATTACGCCAATGGGGAGATCTATGAAAACCGTTGCTCCCCTCTCGCAGATTCCGGCCTATTTACAAACTATTGCCGATTATGAAATTCAGGCGCAAAAGCATCTGTCTGATATGGTGTGGCAGTACTTGCAAGGCGGCTCTATGGATGAGGTCAGTGTTCGCGACAATCTGGATCAGTTTCAACAGATTCATCTACTACCCCGCATGCTCAAAGACCTGACCCAAGGTCATACCCGCTGTAAAATTTTAGGGCAGGAATATCCGCACCCGATTTTTCTGGCCCCGATTGGACACCAACAACAGTTCCATCCTGAAGCTGAAGCAGCAACCGCACTGGCGGCAGAAGTGCTGGGCAGCAACATGGTACTCAGTACCTTTAGCAATACTGACATGCGCCAACTGAAACAGGACAATCCATACAAGTGGTTTCAGCTGTACTGGCAAGGTGACCGGGAAAAATCGCTGGCGCTGGTGAAACTGGCAGAACAACAGAATTTTAAAGCCTTGGTGATTACCGTGGATTCACCGCATACTGGCATCCGTGACCGTGAACGCCGGGTATTTTTCCATTTGCCGGAAGGCATGCAGCATCCGCATACAGCGGCGCATATTCCCTTGCCTGAACTGCACGAGGGAGATCATCCCGTATTTAATGGTTTGATGAAAATTGCACCCACCTGGGAGGATATTGCCTGGATGGTTCAACAGACCTCATTACCCGTTATTTTAAAAGGAATCGTCAATCCGCACGATGCCCGGCTGGCCATACAGCACGGCGTACAAGGCCTGATTGTGTCCAATCATGGCGGTCGTGTATTAGATACTTGCATTCCTCCACTGACTGCATTGCAGTTGATTAAAAAAGTGCTGCCGGCCGATTTTCCGCTGCTATACGATGGCGGGATTCGCCGTGGTTCAGATGTGTTTAAAGCCATTGCCCTGGGCGCTGCGGCGGTTTTCATCGGGCGTCCTTATATTTATGGACTGGCAACTGCGGGAGCATTGGGTGTGGCGCATGTGATTAAAATACTGAAGGAAGAATTTGAGATTACCATGGCATTAATGGGAACAGCCACGCTAAATGACATCACTGATGAGTATATTTTCCATAAATAGTGCTGCTTATGGAAAATATTTCCCACACTCCAGTTTTATATGCAAAAAAAGAAAAATATTTCCAGAATAAATCCAGTAAGATTAAGTTATAGCTTTGCAAAAGCTGCGATAAAGCCAAGTAATAGGAATTGATGGTTTTTTTATAACTTTCGACCCATCCTTTTAGGTACCCAGCTTGCAAATTAATAGAATAGACACAATCTATATTCGTAGTACGTTGCCGTGATCTACCACTGAAAGCAACCCATGCTACTCAAGGAGTTACCTCATGATGTTGGCTGATCCAAGTAAAAAATATCGTCGCATGTACCAGCGTGTAGACTTGCCAGACCGTCAATGGCCAAATAACGAAATTACCAAAGCGCCAATTTGGATGAGTACCGACTTACGTGATGGTAACCAAGCCATTTTTGAACCGATGGATATGGATCAAAAATTCAAAATGTTCCAGATGTTGGTGAAAATTGGTTTCAAACATATTGAAATTGGCTTCCCGTCTGCATCGCAAATTGACTTTGACTTCACCCGTAAATTGATTGAAGAAGGTCATATTCCGGATGATGTGTACATTGAAGTTTTAGTGCAGGCGCGTGATCATTTAATTCAGCGTACTTTCGAATCCTTGGTCGGTGCAAAACGTGCCATCGTGCATATCTACAACTCGAACTCTCCGACTTTCCGTCAAAAAGTCTTGAACGTGGATGTAGAAGGTGCACGTCAGTTAGCAATTAATGCTGCTCAAAAAGTGAAACAATACGCAGCACAATATCCTGAAACTGAATTTGTATTCCAGTACAGTCCAGAATGTTTCTCTGCAACCGAATTGGAAGTGGCGAAAGCAGCCTGTGATGCCGTGACTGAAATCTGGGAAGCATCACCTGAAAATAAAGTCATTTTAAACTTACCTGCAACCGTAGAGGTATCTAGCCCGAATATCTATGCCGACCAGGTCGAGTGGATGCACCGCAATATCGAGCGTCGTGATGGTGTGATTATTTCCGTACACTGCCACAATGACCGTGGTTGTGGTATCGCAGCGACTGAATTGGCGATTATGGCGGGTGCAGACCGCGTCGAAGGTTGTGTCTTTGGCAACGGCGAACGTACCGGTAACGTCGATGTGGCAGCTGTGGCCTTGAACATGTATACCCAAGGTGTTGCACCGCACCTAGATTTCTCCAACATTAACGAAATTATTGCTACTGTGGAAGAATGCACCGGCTTGCCAGTCCACCCTCGCCATCCATATGCAGGCGACTTGGTCTTCACCGCATTCTCCGGTTCACATCAGGATGCCATCAAGAAAGGTTTTGAATTCCAGAAAAATGAAGAAATCTGGGATATGCCTTACTTGCCAATCGATCCTAAAGACTTGGGCCGTGATTACGATGCCGTGATTCGTGTGAATTCACAGTCGGGTAAAGGTGGTATTGCCTACTTGTTAGAATCCAATTACAACGTGGTGTTGCCGCGTCGTTTACAGATTGAATTTTCGCAAGTGGTTCAACAGGTGACTGACGAGCAAGCCAAAGAAGTTTCTGCACAAGACATCTGGGCATTGTTTAAAGATACTTATGTAGCCGTGAAAGATTCCCATTACTCTGCCAAAAACTATAAATTGTCCGATGAAAATGGCAATCAAGTCATTGAGTTAGATATTGAAGTAAACGGCGAAGTTCAGCACTTGCGTGGTGAAGGGAATGGACCGATCTCAGCCATCTTGAACGCATTACAGTTGCCAATTGATGTGTTGAACTATGAAGAACGCAGTATCGGTTCTGGTGCAAATGCCAAAGCCTTGGCCTTGGTTGAGCTTCAGGTCAAAGGTGCCGGTAAATCAGCCTTTGGTGCTGGAGTGCATGACAACATCGTGACCTCATCTATCGAAGCGATTATTGCCTGCACCAACCGCTTGATTGATCAGGGTGTATTAAGTACAGATCAGGTCATTGCTGCTGCAGTATAAGCTTTATCAAATAAAAAACTTTAGAAAGGATACCCACAAGTGGTATCCTTTTGTTATTCATCCTAAAGATTTAAGGCGAAAATTTCCTGTGTCTTTTCCAGCTGACTCAGTGGGCTTAGTTACCCCGCAAAAGTTTATTTTCGAAGAGCCGTTAGAGCTCGAATGTGACCGAATTCTTCCACGTTTTGAGCTCATGGTCGAAACTTATGGCGAACTCAATGCCGACAAATCCAATGCCATTCTGATTTGTCATGCCTTGTCTGGCCATCACCATGCGGCAGGTTATCATCATGAAGATGACCGCAAACCGGGTTGGTGGGATGCATGTATTGGACCAGGTAAAGCCATTGATACCTCTAAATTCTTTGTCGTCGCCCTGAATAATATTGGCGGCTGCAGCGGTTCGACCGGCCCGATTTCTCCCAATCCGGAAAATGACAACCGTCCTTATGGACCGGATTTTCCTCTGGTCACCGTGCGTGACTGGGTCAAAACCCAGGCCCTGCTCTCTGACCGTATGGGCATTGATGTCTGGTATGCCATTATTGGCGGTTCTCTGGGCGGCATGCAGGCTTTGCAATGGTCGGTGGATTATCCAGAGCGTTTAAAAAAATGCGTGATCATTGCCAGTGCTCCAAAACTATCGGCACAGAATATTGCCTTTAACGAAGTGGCACGTCAGTCGATTCTGTCTGATCCCGACTTCCATAATGGCCGTTATCTGGAAAATGACAGCTATCCTAAACGCGGGCTGATTCTGGCACGTATGGTCGGTCATATTACCTATCTGTCTGAAGAAGCCATGAAACAAAAATTTGGCCGTGACCTGAAGTCAGGCAAATTTATGTATGGTTTTGACGTCGAATTTCAGGTGGAAAGTTATTTGCGTTATCAGGGCGAGCAGTTCAGTCGTAACTTTGATGCCAACACTTACCTGATTATGACCAAAGCGCTGGACTACTTTGACCCATCACGCGAGTACGAGCAGTCCTTGAAAAAAGCCATGGCCAATACCAAGTGTAAGTTTCTGGTGGTGTCCTTTACCACAGACTGGCGTTTTACCCCGCAGCGTTCACAAGAAATTGTCGATGCCCTGATTAGCAACCATAAACCTGTCAGCTATGTCGATATTGATGCAGAACAGGGTCACGACTCGTTCCTGTTTCCGATTCCGCTTTACGTTAAATCATTACGTGCATTTTTAGGTGGTGCAGAACACCTCGAAGCCACACCTAAGGAGACTGTGTAATGCGTATCGATCATCAACTGGCAGAAAAATGGATTAAGCCCGATTCCAGCGTGCTGGATTTAGGCTGTGGCGATGGCGAACTGCTGGCCCATATGAGCAAAAAGCACAATATTCGTGCATATGGCCTAGAAATTGATCAGGAAAAGATTGCAATTGCGGTAAGTCGGGGGTTAAATATTATCCAACAAGACTTAAACCTCGGTTTAAGCCGCTTTGCAGACCAGTCCTTTGACTATGTGGTGATGGCACAGGCCTTGCAAGCTGTAGATGCACCAGACGTATTATTGCGTGATATGGTGCGTGTGGGGAAACAGGCGATTATCACCTTTCCTAACTTTGCCCACTGGAAGACCCGGTCTTTCTTGGCATTAAAAGGAAGGATGCCGGTTTCGGAAGCTTTACCGTATATGTGGTATAACACGCCAAATATTCATTTATGTACTTTCCGTGATTTTGAAGCACTGTGTGCGGAAAATGATATCCGGATTATTAATCGACTTGCCGTGAATGGGGATCAGCAAGGTAGTTTACTCAGTAAACATATCCCGAATCTGTTTGGTGAAGTCGCTATTTATCGAGTGAGCGCACTATGAAAAAAATATTATTAAGCACACTATTGGCTGGACTGTTTAGCATTCAAGCCCATGCAGAATATGTTGCACCTACGGCATCGGTTTCGAGCCAGGCTGCGCAGTATTCTGTTATGGATATTAACAACCTGACCAAAGCTGCCAAAGCCGGTCAACCCGCTGCACAATTTTATCTCGGTACCCGATATCAGCAAGGCAGAGAGGTCCAGAAGGATGAGCAGCAAGCTTTTTCCTGGTACAAAGCTGCTGCCGATCAAGGTCTGACTGCTGCACAATTGAATGTCGGTCGTATGCTGGCTGATGGTATTGGCACCAAAAAAGATGAAGCTTTAGCACGTAAATATTTTGAAAAAGCAGCAAGCCGTGGCGATAACCGTGCCAGCTTTAACTTGGCGATGATGGAAGAACAAAAGAAAAACTATGTTGGCGCATATCAGTGGTATGAATTGTCTACCCGTGACGGTATGCTCGACAATAAAGTGATTTCACTGTCTGAAGGTAAGAAAACCGCTTTGGCTGCCAACTTGAGCCAGGATCAGATTCGTCAGGCACGTGACCGTGCGGACAAGTGGATTCAGGCACAGTAATTCTGCATAATTCTATAAAGCACCTTCGGGTGCTTTTTTATTGGCTGATTGTTAGTCCCCATTTCAGGTAAAATTGAACTTATTTTAAAGATTAGAGCTTTTATAGAATGTCTGCACAAGATTGGTTATCGCAAGCAACACTGGTACTGGCAAGCAACAACAAAGGAAAGATTGCTGAATTTGAAAAAATGTTTGCCGAGCTAAATTTACCTGTTGAGGTAATCCCTCAAGGCAAACTGAATATTGAAGATGCGATTGAAGATGGTTTGAGCTTTGTTGAAAATGCCATTATTAAAGCCCGTCATGCATCTAAAATTTCAGGCAAACCGGCGATTGCCGATGATTCCGGGATTTGTGTTCCTGTACTGGGTGGTGCGCCAGGTATTTATTCTGCTCGCTTTGCCGGCGAACATGGCAATGATGCAGCCAATAATGAAAAATTGTTAACCCGACTTAAACCGCTGCGTAAAGAAGGTGAAAGTATTGAGGGCATGTTTGTTTGCGTACTTGCACTGGTTCAGCATGCTGAAGATCCGCTGCCTCAAATTTTTCAGGGCATCTGGACAGGTGAAGTGCTAGAAGCACCCCGAGGCGAAAATGGTTTTGGTTATGACCCGCTATTCTGGTTGCCTGAACTGGGTATTTCTAGTGCAGAAATGAGTAAGGAAGATAAAAATAAAATCAGCCATCGCGGTCAGGCAATGCAGTTGTTTAAAGCGAGCCTAGAGAAGTAATTTCCGCCTCTTATTACCCCCTCTCCCTTTTGGAGAGGGCTGGGGTGAGGGATTTTTAAAATACATCTCTCCCTAAACCTTTCCTAGTAGGATAGAAAAAAATTATCTTTCTCTAAAGCTTTTAGACCCTCTCTCTAACTCTCTCCCACAGTCCCACAGGGAGAGAGGACTTTTTTATATTTTTATAAACCCGGCACCAACGCATGCAACACTCCACCATAAACCCCAATCAATATCGCACTGGCCACAGTACCCGACGCAATATATTTTGCTGAATAACCCGTCCCCTGATAATGCGTTTCTAGCGCTACAATATTGGCCGCCGGCGGCAGTAGAAAGAACATCAACATCACGGCATAGGTCAGTATTTGATGCGGAATAGGCAAAAACAGATAAGCTGCTGCGCACAATAAAACCGCCAATAGCATACGGCTACTGATGATCAATAAGCTACGCTTCAAATCACTCCAGCCAATCCTGACCTTACTCAGCCACATACCCAAAACACACATACCGGCAAAGGTCACCAAGACTTTATTGGCCTGGTAAATCAGCTGTATTACGGGATGAGATTCATAGCTGCTAAAGTCCCAGAATGACAAAACAGCAGCCGTGGTCAAAGCAATAACAGGGGGCGAAAGCATTACATTTTTAATAATAAATCCCCTATCCTGCGGGGTTTCACTCACCGCCATCACTGCACAGATATTGCCAAATAAAGAACCGCCGATATACAAGGCCACAATGGTGCTGCTGGCTTCCGGTCCAAAGACGGCTAAAGCAAAAGGAAGGCCTAACCACGCACCATTCAAGTAACTAAAACACAGGGCACGTAATTTGTCTTTTTGAAAATAATAAAAACCACTAAAGAAAATAATCGAACTGAACAAGCTGAAACCGATCAGCCACAAACTGCCTTCTTTATAAAACACCATATTGTAAATGATCAGCAGGGGTATAAAGAGACGGGCCAGCAAAGCTGCCAATAATGGCCGGATCGACTTTAAAACATGCACTCCCCAATATCCGGCAAGAAAAGAAATAAGAGGAAGAATCAGTGCCATGAGGGTGCAAACTTGGTTTTTTACTGAAGAAGTCCATCCTAGCACAGCTGATATTCAAACATGATCTTGCAGGGCTCATTTTTCATATTCATCTAGCCATGAATCGCTTTGTCTTAAAACCGAAACAGAAACGTCACGGCAATGTCATACAGACCTGTTGAGATAGTTCTCAATAAAAATGAGGATATTTTCATGGCAGGATTATCAATTTGGCACGTTGTCATTTTTGCAATTGTAGTGATTTTATTGTTTGGCACATCCAAACTGAAAAATCTGGGTAAAGATGTCGGTGGTGCCGTTAAGGATTTTAAAAAATCGATCAAAGATGATGAAGTCACTACTTCTGCATTAAATGAACCGCGTACCATTGAACATCAAGGCAATCCTGCAGATGTTAATTCCACAGCAAAAACACATTCAGGCTAAAACGTTATGCTCAATATCGGTATGACTGAACTGCTGGCTTTTGGCATCATTAGTTTATTGGTGCTTGGACCGGATAAGCTGCCGGAAGCTGCTCGTTTTGTTGGCAAATGGTACGCCAAAATCAAGCGCACCATCAGCAATGTGCAAAATGATATTGACCGAGAGTTACGGGTGTCCGAATTACGTGAACAGATGCAACAGGAAATGCAGCGTATTCAAGCTCTCGAACAGAAAATGCAAGCTCAAATGCAGCAACTACAACAATCTCAGCCTGCTAAAGAAAATATCTTACAAAATGCAGTGCCACATAATAAAAATGCTTCTACTGTTTATATTTTTATTCAATCACAACAGTCTTGTCATATTTATCTAAAAATACCGGATTGTGCCAAGCAGACAATGGTTCAACCCGCACCATTAAATAACATACCTGCAAGTACACAGTTCAATCCGTTAAAGGTGGCCGTATGAGTACTCCCCTAGAGCACCAGTTACCCGCTCCCCTAGCAATGCAACAGCAACCACCACTTGAAGAAATGCCTATTACCAAACATTTAATGGTATTGCGTAAACATCTTTTTAAAATGATGGCCTTACTGATTGGCTTATTTTTTTGTTTATTGCCTTTGGCCAATAAAACCTACCAAGTTTTGTCAGAACCATTACGCGCACAGTTGCCTAGTACCTCGACCATGATTGCTACCGATGTCACGGCAACATTTATGGCCCCATTTAAACTGAACTTTTTTGTGGCCTTGTTATTGGCCATGCCTTATATCCTGTATCAACTGTGGGCATTTGTAAAACCGGCCTTATATGAAAAAGAAAAGAATCTGGCTTTACCCTTACTGATCGGCAGTATCTGTCTATTTTATATAGGGATCAGCTTTGCCTATTTTGTTGCTCTGCCTTCTATTTTGCATTTTTTCATCAGTGTTTCACCCGAAACCGTTGCCCCAATGACAGATATTAATAGCTATCTGGCCTTTTGTTTAAAGCTGTTCTTGGTATTCGGATTTACTTTTGAAATTCCGGTGATTACCTTGTTATTGATTTTAATCGGGCTGGTCAATACCGAACAATTGGTAGAAAAACGACGCTTTATTGTGGTGGGTTGCTTCTTTGCGGCGATGTTTGTTACTCCGCCGGATGCTCTGTCAATGATTATGCTGGCTGTTCCAATGTGGCTGTTGTTTGAAATGGGTTTATGGCTAGGCAAGCTGCTGGAAAACCGGCGTACCGTTTAAATTCAACCGCGATGTTGCTGAGCAGACTGAGGTCTGCTTTTTTCATGAAAACGACTTATTTTCTTCACCAGACTGTCATTCAAACGTCAGGACGCTGTCATATTTTTCACCTAAGTTTAAAACAACTTTACAACAACCATACATTTGGAAAATTATCATGACAGACTTTACGCCATATCATGAAGATCAAGAATTAGACAATAATACTTCTGAGAATATCCATTTCCGTGACATTTTAGAGCAGGCGATTACACGCCGCAGCCTCATCAGCAAAACTGCGAGCGGTGCAGTTGCCTTGACTTTGGCTTCAACTTTGACTGCTTGTGGCAGCGATAGTGACAGTACCCCAAGTGCAACAACTCCATCTATTGATCCAACCAAATTACCGACAAAGTTAAGCTTTACCCCAGTGGCAAAGAACCTGAATGATATCGTCACGGTGCCAGAAGGTTATGAAGCCAAAGTACTGTATGCAATGGGTGATTCCATCAACCCATACTATGAAGCATGGGATGACAGCAAGATTCCTTCAGGTGCAAGCTTTCAGTTCCGTTCTGGTGACTGTCATGATGGCATGAGCTTTTTCGGTTTAAATACTTCGACAGGCCGTTACGATAACACCAAATCAGATCACGGCTTACTGGTGCTGAACCACGAATATATTAACCAGACTTTCTTACACCAGACAGGTCCGACCAATAAGGGAACGGGTCCTCGCCCTGAAGATGAAGTGATCCGTGAAGTCAATGCACATGGCGTATCCATTATTCATCTGAAAAAAGACAATAAAACCCAAGCCGTTGAAATTTTGAAAAATTCAATTTTTAACCGCCGTATCACAGCTTCTACACCCATGACTTTTACCGGCGTTGCTGCTGGTTCAGCTTTACTTTCAACCCGCTTCTCTCCATCTGGTGTAAAAACCCGTGGTACTCAAAATAACTGCGGTAATGGTTATACACCTTGGGGCACCTACCTGACTGCTGAAGAAAACTTTATCGGTTACTTTGTGCGTAATGCAGCAGATGATAGCTCGCGCACTGCCAATGAAATTGTGGCATTAAACCGTTACGGTTTAAAACAAGGTGCTAAATCGCGTTATCAATGGGAAACTGCAACAGGCAGCCTGGAACAGCAGGACATGTATGATCGCTGGAATGCATCTGTTGTAGGTGCATCTGCATCTGTCGACTATCGCAATATTGCGAATACTTTTGGCTGGATTGTAGAAATTGATCCATTCGATAGCCGTCAGGACCCTGTAAAACGTACCTCACTGGGCCGTTTTGCGCACGAAGACTGTCGTACCAGCCGTGCCATTGAAGGCCAGAACCTGGCATTTTATATGGGTGATGACTCACGTGGTGAATACATCTATAAATTCGTTTCTGATGCGAAATGGGATGCAAAAGATGTCAACGGTGGCTATGCAGCCGGTGATAAATATATGAATAGCGGTAAACTGTATGTTGCCAAATTCAATAGCGATGGTACAGGTCAGTGGATTGAGCTATCGATTAGCAACCCGGCAATTTCTGCTTACACGACTTATAAATTTGCAGACCAAGCGGATGTCGTAACGCATGCACGTATCGCTGCAGATGCTGTTGGCGCAACCAAAATGGACCGTCCTGAATGGGTTGCAGTCAATCCGAACAATGGTGAAGTATATGTCACTCTCACCAATAACAGTAACCGTGGTACCAGCTATGTAACTGATGCCGCCAACCCACGTAACTATACAGATCCTGAAGGCGGTAAAGGTAACGTGAATGGTCACATTATCCGCTTCCGTGAAGATGCCGACAAGACAACAGCTACCACATTCAAATGGGATATTTACCTGTTTGGTGCTGAAGCAAAAATGCTTGAAAATATTAACCTGTCTGGCCTAACTGACAATAATGACTTTTCTAGCCCGGATGGTATGTGGTTTGACCCACGCGGTGTACTCTGGATTCAAACCGATGATGGTGCCTATACGGACATAACCAACTGCATGATGCTGGCTGCATTGCCAGGTACAATGGGTGATGGTGGCACAGCAACTGCACTTTCAGGTGCTGGTACACAAGACACCTTTATGGGTGCTAAAGTGACCGATGAAAATTTACGTCGCTTCCTGACTGGTCCAAAAGAGTGTGAAATCACCGGCGTAACCATGACACCAGATTACAAAGCCATCTTCATTAACATTCAGCATCCAGGTGAAGATTCGGCTGCTTATAATAACGCAACCAGCCACTGGCCTGCGACACAAACAGATCCAAGCAATACCACTGCACGTCCGCGTTCAGCAACGGTAGTGATTACCCGTAAAGATGGTGGAGTAATTGCTGGATAAGTTTCCAACGTTTTTAAAATGCCGACCTCGTGTCGGCATTTTTTTATTTACTTAAAGGTAAATTTATCTGGATAATATTGCCCTGGGTTGTCCCTTGCTGGGATTTTTCCTGCCATTGCCATTGCTGATTTTTCATCCGTAGAAAATTGGAACAGCGTGTACCATACACCGGGCTTTGAATAAAGGTCGAAGAGAGTAATTCCTCCTTCTCCAGACTAATGCCGGTTTGGGGCAAAAGCTCGGGAATAATTTTCCGTTCATCTTCCAGAATATCCCATACCGCAAATTCCAGATCTGCTTCGGGTGTCGCTGCCTGCTGGAGCATCGGTAAAAATTCCTGGGTAAAACGTTTACGTAAATGTCGGGTCTTTTCCCAATGCTCGGTCATTAAACCATTGGACACCACATACACACCTTGCGCTAAAACCTGCGGTGCCTCACCACGGTTACTCATATAAACCGCCTGATTTGAATCACCTAAAAACAAGTTAAATCCTGCATAATCACACTGGCGTTTTTCCAATGCTTGCGCAAAGCGGATCGGGGTTAAATCGGATTCCAGAAAAGTCTGAATCAGATGACCACGAGAAGTCGGATACTGTGTTTTATCGCTCGCATCCCTGAAATTGGTCAGTACAGCCCAGCGGCCTGATGCAGTAATGCCCATCCATGTGCCGCCTGACTGCAAGTCTTTTCCGGCAATAATCCGACTGTTTTCCCAGCAATGCAATGCTGCACTCGGCCGCTGATAAAACTCATCCCGATTGGAAATCAGACATAGTGGAGTATCCGGCAAAACTTGCCAGGCTAAAGCGACAATACACATAATTCATGCTCTTCATCTTTACACATTGAATGTACAACATTTTTCCCAGGTTTCAGCTAAAATCTGTGCAAAACATAATGACAAGGAACAGGAATGCTGACCTATCCAAATATAGACCCGGTTGCGGTATCGCTGGGACCATTACAAGTCCACTGGTATGGATTGATGTATTTACTGGCATTTTTATTTGCCTGGGGACTTGCCACCTATAGAACCAAACAACGTGATGGCTGGACACCGGACATGGTCTCTGACCTGATCTTCTATGGTGCCTTAGGGGTTGTGGTGGGTGGTCGTGTAGGCTACGTATTCTTTTATGGCTTTGAACAATTCATGGCTAATCCACTGTGGTTATTTCAGGTCTGGACCGGCGGCATGAGCTTCCATGGCGGATTCCTGGGTGTGATGCTTGCCATGCTGTTCTGGTGCAAAAAATACCAGAAAACCTGGTTTCAAACGCTGGATTTTATTGCCCCTTGTGTCCCGACTGGCCTAATGTTCGGTCGTATTGGCAACTTCATTGGTGGTGAGCTTTATGGCCGCCCGGTTTCTGATCCGAACTTTGCACTGGGGATGATCTTCCCTACCGATCCCTTGCAATTGGTCCGTCATCCCTCACAGCTTTATCAGGCTTTGGGCGAAGGTTTAATCCTGTTTATTGTATTGTGGTGGTTCAGCTCCAAGCCGCGTCCACGTATGGCAGCTTCTGCCCTGTTCCTGATCGGTTATGGTATTGCCCGTTTTGTGGTGGAATTCTTCCGTGAACCCGACAATGGCCAGCTATTTATTGGCTGGATGAGTAAGGGCCAGTTCCTGACTGTACCGATGATTTTGATTGGCCTCTGGATGATGTGGTATGCCTATCAAAAGAAAATCTATGATTGGGGTCCACAGAAAAATAGCTAAATAAAATTCCTTCTCCCTTTGGGAGAAGGTTAGGATGAGGGAGACAAAAAATGTCTCCTTTTTTTATCTCTCTGGTTATGTGCTCTTAAGAAAGAGATTTAAAATAATCTACAAGTAGGTTGAATCTGTGCTTCCCTCTCACTCGTATGCTAAAGTGCCCTTAGTTCTTATTCATCCAATAGAAAAACATGCTCGAATTTTGGTTCAATCCTAAAGCTTCCATTCTTCATAAACTGCTGATCTTTGTGGTCATCGCAATTGCCACGGGCGGACTGTACTGGATGGAACCTTTAAAACCGGATGCTATCCTGATGTTCATGGGTACAGGTATTATTTTCCTGATTTGCCGTTACTGTAAAATTCATTTTGCTGCTAAAAATCCGACCGGCCTGTTCTATCGACTCTTGGTCTGGATTCCGCTTGCCTTGCTGCTGGCCCTGATTTTCATGCATATGCAGAATGGTGAAATTCTCATCCCCGGTGCCCAAGGCATCGGTTTTATGGCTTTGGCCATTTGCCTATTTTCACCCTTGTCTTTATTGAATAAAAATGCCCCCTTGGATGAGCAAAAATAATGCTGGAGTTCTGGTATTCCGACAAATGTAGCCGCGAGCTGAAACTGATAGTCTGTATTGCAACCTGTGTGATCATTTATCTCTGCTCTACTGTACAGCGACTTTCCCCCATCTTGACAGGAATAAGTGTAGGTATCGGTCTGAGCATACATGTATTAAGAGCATTAAGCTTAAAAATTGCAGCAAATAACCCTTATAAGAAAGGTTTTGAGATTCTTGTGTTCATCATGCCGCTGATGGCATTCATTACCTTAATTTCTGCATTGCCTACCCAGCATAAGCTGATGCTCGCCATTCAGGCGATTGGCTTTGCTGCTATTGGCCTATTTATATTATCGGGCTTTCCAAAGCGCAAGTTTGATTAGATTGAACTGAATTAGCTTCTCGTGTATTTCACACCCTTAAATAAGCCGAAATCCATATTGGATGTATTTTAAAAAGCCAAAATAAAAAAGACCGCTAAAAAACGGTCTTTTTCAATCATCGAGAGATGATTAAGCAGCTAATGCGCCTTTAGCTTTTTCAGCTAAAGCAGCAAATGCAACTGCGTCATGCATAGCGATGTCAGCAAGTACGCGACGGTCGATGATCACTTGAGCTTTTTTCAAGCCATCGATCATACGGCTGTACGACAAACCATTTTGACGAGCACCAGCGTTGATACGTGCAATCCACAAAGCGCGGAATTGACGTTTCTTTTGACGACGGTCACGGTAAGCGTATTGACCTGCTTTGATTACTGCTTGGAACGCAACGCGGTAAACGCGTGAGCGAGCGCCATAGTAACCTTTAGCACGAGCAAGAATTTTTTTATGACGGCGATGAGCCTGTACACCACGTTTTACACGAGCCATTTATAAATCTCCTTAGATGTATGGGCACATAGCACGAACTGAAGCAACGTCACTTACGTGAACCATCACACAGCCGCGCAATTGACGGATACGTTTAGCAGATTTTTTGGTCAAAATGTGGCGTTTGAACGCTTGTTTACGCTTGAAACCGTTAGCAGTCGCTTTGAAACGTTTAGCTGCACCACGGCGAGTTTTTAACTTAGCCATAACAACCTCTTTAAACACCTGTTCAGCACGTCTGCACCATTGCAAAAACGACCTGCAGGTAAGGGAGCGTATATTCTAAAGCATCTTTGCTCAAAACAAAAGCAGAGATACTGAAAATTGCACACCAATGATCAGATTCTCTTAGTCTTATTTTCACTATCAAAAGCGGGATGTTTTTATTAATAAATCCACTATTCGGCATTATAATTATCAGCCCATAAGAATACTGGACTGCTATGAACCCTGCACAGGATGCTTTTGCCGCCCTACGTTATCGTGACTTTTCCATTGTCACGATGAACCAGTTCTGCCTGACGCTCGCCATTTTAATTCAAGAAATTATTGTCGCGTATTCACTGTATCAGATTACCAAAGATCCTTTAACACTGGGTTTAATTGGTCTGGCCGAAGCCATTCCTTTTATTGCCTTGTCCTTGTGGGGCGGTTATTTTGCCGACCGCTTTAACAAACAGACCATCATGAAAATATGTCTGTTTTTTGCCGTGCCCTTGCCTGTGGTTTTATGGTGGCTATTCCATTCCTATGGCCTAGGACAGATCGACGTTACTACACTGTCTTGGGGGATTTATGCGGTTATTTTTACCCTAGGGACTATCCGTGGCTTCTATAATCCTTCCGCTACTTCACTCAAGCCTTTTTTAATCCCGCGCAAGCTTTATGCCAATGGTGCCACCTGGACCACCATCGGCTGGCAAAGCGGCGTGATTATCGGACCCATGCTGGGCGGTTTTATGCTGGCTTTTTTAGGTCGTGAAAACAGTTTATGGGCGGTAACCGGATTATTGTCCGTCTGCTTTATCCTGATTAACCTGCTACAAAAGCGGAGTTTTCCAAAAATTGAAACTAACAACCTACTGGAAAGTTTGGGAGACGGTTTCCGCTTTATCTGGAAAACCAAAATCGTGCTCTGGGCCATTTCGCTGGATCTGGTTTCGGTGCTGTTTGGCGGAGTTATTGCCTTACTGCCCATATTCGCTGAAGATATTTTAAAAGTCGGTCCTGAAGGTTTGGGTTACTTGCGTGCAGCGCCATCGATTGGTGCACTGATCACCATGATTGCCTTAACCAGATTTCCACCAACCCAAAATGCCTGGCGTAATATGTTGCTCGCCGTTGCCGGTTTTGGCCTATTTACCCTATTGTTTGCCTTCTCAAATAACCTGTGGCTATCGCTGTTCGCTTTGGCCATGACTGGTGCCTGTGACAGTATTTCGGTGGTCATTCGCCAGACCATTCTGCAAATTTATCCGCCAGAAAATATGCGTGGCCGTGTCGCCGCGGTGAATGGCATGTTTGTCTCATCCAGTAATGAACTTGGCGCTTTTGAATCCGGCTTAGCCGCCAAATATATGGGCACCATTATGGCAACCGTCTTTGGAGGCTGTATGACCATGGTAGTAGTAGCGCTGAGCTGGGCAAAAACCCATGATTTATTTGGCGTCGACATTACCAAAGTGCATGATCATGAACATTAATTGAGTTTTTAGACTTGCCAGTATTTCCAATTCAGGAAATACTGCGCACTCATAATACTCCGCTACCACTGCAACATCTGGTTTGACTAAGAAATAAATATTTATGAAGCAAATACTGTGTTTTTCTCTACTCATGTGTGTACCCTTCAGTACTGTTTACAGTGCTGAATCTAAAGCAACCAAACAGCTTGCCGTTCAGAAAAGCGCAGCCCTTCCCGCGCATTTGACCACACGCATTCAGTGGACCAAATTCCCGCGTCCAGACTATAAAAATGAAGATTTAAAAGAGCAAAACCGCAGTGCCATTATTCGCATTTATGCAGATGAAACCGGTAATGTCATCAAGGCCAGCGTACAGGAAAGTACCGGCTTAAGCCATCTGGATAACCTGTTGGTTCAAGCCGTGCGTGAAGCACATGTCAAACCCCATATCGAAAATGACACGGCAACACCTCTCATTGGCTATCAAACCTTTAGTTTAAAGTTAGACCAAGAGGATGTTGACGCCTGTCCCTATCAGTTTGAATCGAAAAATTGGCAAGCTCAACAGCAGAATAGAAAAACACCTTTTTCATACCGTACCCAGCCACAGCTAGACATCGATTCTGAATTGCTCAACGGCCACAATCGCGCGGTTAAATTTAACTTTAAAGTGAATAAACACGGTGAGGTGAAAAAGGTCAAAGTTACTCAGGGCTCGGGGATTTATGCTTTAGACCAGAAAGTTGTTCAAGCCGTATCAAATAGCCAAATTAATGTAAAGCGCACGGCCAGCACTTTATGGATGTATAAAAAATCCAGCTTTAAAGATGAAATTAAGTTCAACCTAAATCACTGTGAATAAGCAAAATTAAAAACGAGATGCAAAAGCATCTCGTTTTTTTAAAACAGGCTAAAAGCCAGATAGATAAACAAGTAGCGCCCTATTTTAGCAATTGCCACCATCAATAAAAATCGGGCAAAATTTTCTTTTAGCAGACCGGCAATAAGGGTAATGGGATCGCCAATGATGGGCACCCAACTCAACAATAATGACCAGTAGCCATATTTGTGATACTTCGCCTGTGCTTTCACCATTTGCTGCTGTGAAACAGGAAACCATTTTTTGTCTTTGTAACGTTCAATCTTAAAACCGAGCCACCAGTTCACGCAGGATCCCAAAATATTTCCCAAGCTTGCAACAAACAGTAGCCAAGGAACTGAATGACTGCCCTCCGCCAAAAAAGCCAATAAAACCGCTTCGGATTGCAAAGGCAATAAAGTTGCCGCACCAAAGGCAGAAATAAACAGTAACAGGTAAGCCGGCATCAGGCTGCTACCGTTTTAAAGCCCGAGTTTTTTCTTGGTTGAGGTGTATTCATAAACTGTCCAAAGCAAAGCCAGAACAAGAATCAGATAACGGCTATAGCTATAACGCTGCGTCAAAGGCTGGATGGCTGCGTATAAAGCATTCTGGTCCTGCGTATTTAAAGTCGCCATAAAATTCTGGATGTGCACGGCTTCGGCAATAAAAAGAATCAAACAAGCCGCTATACCAAAGATAATGCTCCAATAGATTTTGGCATTGTGTTCCAGAATACGCGTTGAATTTAAAAAGAATGCTTTCATAAGATGCTGATCCAGTAAAAAACCACCGCATGGGTGGTTTATTTAACAATTGATACCACTATAACTTACTTCCGCTTGATTATGAAACGAGGAGGCTTTTGTTCGTAATAACGAGTAAATTTGATTACTTCCATGATAAAACTTCTTGCTCTTAAAGCAAAATCAACTATTTCTAAAAATTCGTTATCTATTGCATAGTATCTAGATTTAGCAAAATTAGGAAAACCAATAATATATTTTTTTAAAGAATCTTTTTGTTTTTCATCAGCAAAAGGTAAAAGTTGAATAAGCTTTTTTAGATCATGGCCTGCTCTATCTTTATCACTGAGTATTTTTTCCTCTATACCATTATGTAGCAAAACCGCCTTAATTGTTAATTCAGCCAACAAATGTATGTTTTGAAATATCGTATTATTTTCAAAATTATTTATAAGACCATATGTCACAAGCTCAAGATGATTTCTAGCCTCACTCCATAATGTACCTTCTAATCCACTTGCTTTTTTCCCCTGCAATGAAATCAATCCAAAATAGATAAAGTGATCAACACTCAAAATTATTTCTTCATAAATTTCATCATCTCGGAAATAAAAAGCCTCAAATTCAGAGATATCTTTAAATTTCAATAATTCTTCAGGATCTATGACAGGGAATCCGTCAAATGCATAAAATTCGAATTTTTTAACGCGATCTAAACTAGCAACAAAACCAGTAATTTTAGGTTTCCACCCCAAAGCGCCCTGTGGAAATTTTTCTCTATAGTATACTTGCAAGGCCAAATACTGCGGATCACCTAATGAATCAATACATTTTCGCTTATATAATTTCGGATAGATTGCTGTTGCAAATCTATCCGCTCTATTATGAAAAGATACTTTCTGTTTGATTAATTTCTTTTCAATTTCAAAAAGCTCATTTATATCAATGTTCATTGTACTTTAATCGACAATGCTTTCTGAATAGCAGGACGTGCAGTCAGGTGATCTACATATTCTTTCACATAAGGATAATCTTCAAGCTGAATTTGCTGCCATTCATGGCGTAGTATCCACGGTAAAATCGCCATATCGGCAATCGAATACTCGCCCGCCACATACTTTTGCCCCATCAGCTGCTTATTCAGCACACCATACAGACGCTTGGTTTCATTGACATAACGGTCTATGGCATAGGGAATTTTTTCCGGTGCAAAGCGGCCAAAATGATGGTTTTGCCCCAGCATCGGCCCGAAACCACCCATTTGCCACATCAGCCATTGCTCGACTTCAACGCGCTGTTGCTCATCTACTGGATAATACAATCCGGTTTTACGGCCCAAATACTGCAAAATTGCCCCAGACTCAAATACTGAAATGGCTTCACCACGCGGTCCGTCCTGATCCACAATCGCGGGAATTTTATTGTTAGGTGAAATACGTAAAAAGTCAGGCTGAAACTGATCATTTTCTAAAATATTGATGGGGAAAATTTGGTATTCCAAACCCATTTCTTCTAATGCTATTGTAATTTTATGACCATTGGGTGTTCCCCAATAATAGAGATCAATCATGTTTCCTACCTTTTGCCTTTTTCGTTTTACATGACATGCTTAAAATTTATTCCAGTTATAGCATGATTTAGTACCATACATCCGCATATTTAATTATAGATTCATCAGTAAAACCACTAAATATAAAGCATTATTTTCAGGCAAAATCAGCCCCGGATGTTGTTACATATTGATGCTTGAAAAGCCTCCACCCAATCTTATATTAGACATGAAGCAATCATCCATTCAGGATATTGCTTCACATTACTTATGCCATCCATTACAGAATTATCATCATGCTTCTATAACTGTTCTGAGAACCGGAGGTTCTATCCATGAGCAATTCCAGTCTTACCCCACTGTTCCGACGTAGCATCGGTTTTGACCGTTTTAATGACCTGTTTGACTACGCAATGCAAAGTGAAACACCGAATTATCCACATTACAATATTGAAAAAACCGGCGATAATAATTACCGCATTGTCGTCTCTGCAGCTGGATTTAACGAAGACCAACTCGAGATCAACCTGGAAAATCAAGTTCTGACCATTAGCGGCAAAGCGGTTGAAGAAAAATCGGATACTACGGTAGAATTTTTACACAAAGGTATCGCCCACCGTTCCTTTAAACTGTCTTTACGTCTGGATGAACATGTAGAAGTACAACAAGCTGACTTTGCAAACGGTTTGTTAAAAATCGACTTACAGCGCAATGTTCCAGAAGAAAAATTACCTCGCCAGATTCCGATTGGCAGCAAAACCACGGAAAAACTTGCGTCACCTCAACAGGAAACAACAAAATAACACCCCCAAAAGACTGGTCAATGACTGGTCTTTTAAATAATTGAAACGATCTCTTAAAAAACCGATTCAAAAAATCATCGCTATAAAAAAGCCCTGCTTTTGCAGGGCTTTCTTCATCAATAGAGGCTTACTTTTTCTTTTTAGGACCAAGTAGCATACCCATTTGACGACCTTCCATTTTTGGTGCTTGTTCAACTACACCGAATTCAGCCACATCTGCTTCAACTTTTTGCAATTGAGCCAGACCCAACTGTTGGTGAGCCATTTCACGACCACGGAAGCGTAAAGTGATTTTTACCTTGTTGCCTTCTTCAAGGAACTTGATAATGGCACGTAATTTTACGTTGTAATCACCAACATCAGTCGCAGGGCGGAGCTTGATTTCTTTCACCTGTACTTGATGCTGTTTTTTCTTCGCTTCTTTCTGCTTTTGTTTCAGATCAAACAAATGCTTGTTGAAGTCCATGATTTTACACACGGGTGGCTCAGCATTTGCAACAATCTCAACCAGGTCAAGATCGACAGCTTCAGCTGCACGTAAAGCATCATTTAAGCTTACGATGCCTTTTTGCTCGCCATTTTCGTCTACAAGACGGACTTCTTTTGCACGAATTTCATCATTCAAAGCAGGACGGTTTGATTTGTTACCGCCCTGTTGATTACGGTCAGGCTGTTTAATCGCTTTTACTCCACAATATACCGGCCGCGTTCGGCAACGGCTGCTTTTACTAGGTCAACGAAAGCATCGATTGACATAGTACCCAAATTTTTTCCTGAGCGGGTACGCACATTCACTGTACCTTCCTCTACTTCACGGTCGCCAAGTACCAGTAAGTAAGGAATACGCTCTAAAGTACGTTCACGAATCTTAAAGCCGATTTTCTCATTTCTCAAGTCGGAAATGGCACGAATACCGTTTTCTTTAAGTTTAGTGACGACTGACTCACATGCTTCCGCTTGAGAATCGGTAATGTTCATCACGCACGCTTGTGTAGGTGCCAACCAAGGTGGCATAAAGCCTGCGTAGTGTTCAATCAGTATACCAATAAAACGCTCGAAACTACCAAGAATTGCACGATGTAACATAACAGGCTGATCACGGTCGTTATCTTCTGTTACGTAAGATGCATCCAGACGCTCTGGCAGGTTGAAGTCACACTGAATGGTACCGCACTGCCATACACGACCTAGGCAGTCTTTCAATGAGAATTCGATCTTAGGACCGTAGAATGCGCCTTCACCCGGTTGCAGTTCCCATTCCAGACCAGCAGCATCTAAAGCATCAGCCAAAGATTTTTCCGCCATGTCCCAAAGTTTGTCATCACCGACACGTTTTTCCGGACGTGTAGAGAGTTTCATTTGAACGTCTTCAAAACCGAAGTCTTTGTACACATCTAAAGTCAATTTAATGAAATCTGCAACTTCAGTTCCAATCTGTTCTTTGGTACAGAAAATGTGTGCATCATCTTGGGTAAAGCCACGAACACGCATAATGCCGTGTAATGAACCTGATGGCTCGTTACGGTGACACGAACCAAACTCAGCCAGACGGATCGGAAGATCACGGTAAGATTTCAACCCCTGGTTGAATACCTGTACGTGACATGGACAGTTCATTGGTTTAACCGCATAGTTACGGTTCTCTGAATGAGTCGTAAACATGTTGTCTGCATAGTTTGCCGCATGACCCGATTTTTCCCAAAGCGTGAAGTCCACCACTTGCGGGGTACGAATCTCAAGATAACCATTATCTTGCTGAACTTTACGCATGTACTGTTCCAGTACCTGGTAAATGGTCCAGCCATTCGGATGCCAGAACACCATACCCGGTGCTTCTTCCTGCATATGGAACAAGTCTAAAGCTTTACCGATTTTCCGGTGATCGCGTTTTTCTGCTTCTTCAATACGTTTTACATAAGCCGCAAGCTGTTTTTTATCCGCCCATGCTGTACCGTAAATACGTTGCAGCTGTTCATTCTTCGCATCACCGCGCCAGTAAGCACCAGAGATTTTAGTCAGCTTGAACGATTTTAAGAATTTGGTATTCGGTACGTGCGGACCACGGCACATATCCAGATAGTCTTGATGGTAGTACAAGCCCATTTGCGTTTCTTCAGGCATGTCTTCAATCAAGCGGAGTTTGTATTCTTCGCCACGCGCAGTGAATTCTGCAATCACTTCATCGCGTGGGGTCATTTTTTTGATGACATCATAGTCTTGGTCGATGAGCTTTTTCATACGCTCTTCAATCGCCGCCAAGTCATCTAAAGTAAACGGACGTGGCATCCAGATGTCATAGTAGAAACCTTCTTCAATGACCGGGCCAATCACCATCTTTGCTTCGGGGAACAATTGCTTAACTGCATGGCCGACCAGGTGCGCACAAGAGTGACGAATGATGTGAATACCATCTTCATCTTTAGGCGTGATAATTTGTAAGGTTGCATCTTCAGTGATGAGATCAGACGCATCAACCAAACGGTCGTTTACGCGACCCGCAACTGTATTTTTTGCAAGACCCGGACCAATGCTCAGTGCAACGTCCATCACAGATACGGCTTGATCAAACTGTTTTTGATCGCCATTTGGCAAAGTGATAATTGGCATAAAAAAATCCTTAAGGAGTGATGCCCCGTACCATAGGGCATGTCACCGCGAGATTATGATCGAGGCAGAACCTCAAAAGATAAAAACGGTGGATAAATAAAAATCGATTCGAATTTTACACGTCTTATCCACAGGATTAAACCTTTTCACCTATAAAATTCGCAATTTGGCACATTTTGAATTTATTTGCCAATGCCTTAGCTCTAGCTCAATCAAGGAATTTTCACTTCCCTTTTTATGCTCTAAAGTTATCCCATGCTTAGAACTTGCACTGAGCATAGGCAGAAAGCGGAGCAAATTGCGGAATCACAGCTTCGCTCTGGGTGGGTCTTAAAAACACATAATCAGCCCGGTCAATCTCACAGGATTTCGGCACCAGCAGCAGTTCCAGATCAGGTAACTGGCTATAGTGCAAAACTTTTAACATGGGTGTAGCTATCCATAAGGCACCTTGCAGTTCAGCCAGACTTTGCTGGTCAATATCCCCCTGATTGGCTAAAGACTGATTGATCGGAACAACATATTTCCCTAAGTCATATAAGCGTGTACCCGCTTAAACTGTGCATTGACTTTTATCTTCATCAAAGGCCAGCACGCCTTTGAACTGATCGAGATTAAGCAAAGTTTCATCCGTCTTGGCCAACACACTAAATGAATGCCTTGCACCAACGACAGGAATATGACCATAGAATTTGACTCATTTTTGTAATTCATTGACATGCTGAGGTTGAAAAATTTATGGATGTGCCTGCTGGCTTCCAGACCAATTACGCCATCCTTTATCCGCCTGTTGTATTTTCATTATTATTCCCTAGCTAATGTTATTTAAATTGCCCATTTAGAGTAAAATACCTAAAAAAGCAAATATGGGAACCCATGCGTTCAAAAAAAATCCACCCCATAAAATAATTTTTTTAATTTTCAATATGTTAAAAATTATAAAATAGCACTCGACTAAAGCATAACTGCAAGATTTCTGATAAATGCATATCTTTTTCAAAAGGATATGAAAACAAATATAGAATGGAGTTTTAACATGGTTAGCGCATATGATGAATTACCGCGTACCCCCGCAAATTTTGTAGCGTTGTCACCTTTACGCTATCTGGATCGGGCTGCTTATATTTACCCGAATCAAAATGCAATTATTCATGGTAAACGTCGTATTACCTGGCGTGAAAAATATAATCGTTGCCGCCAGTTTGCCCACCAACTCCAAAAACTCGGGATCGGTAAAAATGATACCGTTTCGGTACTGCTGCCTAATGTGCCGGCAATGATTGAAGCACATTTTGCCGTACCAATGGCAGGTGCCGTACTGAATACCTTAAATACCCGTCTGGATGCCAAAACAGTTGCCTTCATGCTGGAACACGCCGAAAGTAAGGTATTGCTGGTTGACCCCGAATTCAGCCAGCTTGCTACAGAAGCCTTGGCGCTGATTCCGCAAGAAATCTATGTCATTGATGTCGCCGATGAAGAATATGAGGGTGAGGATACCCGTATTGGCCAGATTGAATATGAAGACTGGATTGCACAAGGTGATACCAATTTTGAGTGGCATTTACCCGCGGATGAATGGGATGCCATTAGCTTAAGCTACACCTCGGGCACCACGGGGAACCCGAAAGGCGTGGTCTATCATCACCGGGGGGCCTACATTAATGCAGCCAGTAACATCATTGCTTGCGGCATGATGCCTCGCGCGACCTATTTATGGACCCTGCCATTGTTCCACTGCAATGGCTGGTGCTTTGCCTGGACCATGGCTGCCAATGGCGGTACCAACGTCTGCTTGCGCAAAGTTGATGCAGAACAGATTTTCAAATTGATTGCCGAACATAAAGTCGACTACTTCTGTGGCGCACCGATTGTCCTGTCGATGCTGATCAATACCCCTGAAGAGAAAAAGACCCAGATTGATCACCGTGTTGAAGTGATGGTGGCCGGTGCCGCGCCTCCTGCGGCGATTATTGAAGGCATGCGTAATATTGGCATTAATGTCACTCACGTCTATGGTTTAACTGAAACTTACGGCCCTTCTGCACTGTGTGCATCACAAGCGGGCTGGAGCGATCTATCGATTCAGGAACAGGCACACTTGCACTCTCGTCAAGGAGTTCCATATCCACTGCAAGATGGCATGAAAGTACTTGATCCGGAGACCATGCACGAAGTGCCGCATGATGGTAAAACCATGGGCGAGATCATGTTCCGCGGCAATATCGTCATGAAAGGCTATTTAAAGAATCCTGAAGCAACCGCCGAAGCCTTTGCTGGTGGCTGGTTCCATACCGGTGACCTTGCCGTTTGCCAACCGGATGGCTATGCCAAAATTACCGACCGCTCTAAAGATGTGATTATTTCCGGCGGTGAAAATATTTCTTCACTCGAAGTGGAAGAAGTGCTGTATCAGCACCCTGCAGTCCTGACGGCAGCGGTAGTGGCAAAACCTGATCCACGCTGGCAGGAAGTTCCATGTGCCTTTGTGGAACTCAAACAAGGTAAAACTGCAACAGCTGAAGAACTGATTGAATACTGTAAACAGCATTTGGCCCGTTTTAAAGTACCTAAAGATGTGGTGATTACCGAGATTCCAAAGACATCTACAGGCAAACTGCAAAAATTCATCTTGCGTGACTGGGCCAAAGAACGTGCTACAGGCGAGTTTCAGTAATCCATCATCTGATGGGTAAAGTCCCCCTTTTCAAAGGGGGACTTAGGGGGATTACCCCTTGTGAAACATCATTTATCACCTTTTAAATGAGAGAAGAAAAAAAGCGACTTCATGAGTCGCTTTTTTAGTTTGAGTATAGAAATAAGAAAGGTAAGCGTCCGCTGAACACACCTTCTGAATTCATCCTATAAGCCTTAATTTAGTCCCCACTTAGAAACAAGTGGGGACTTAAATTTATGACTACAAATCATCAGACATCTATCGCATCTCTTGCGAAAAAACGAAGAACATACAGTGCTGAATTTAAACAGCAGATCGTTCAGGCTTGTAAAGCACCGGACGTTTCAATTGCTTCAGTTGCTTTGCAACATGGATTGAATACAAATCTTGTATCCAAATGGATTCGCTTAATTGATGCAAAGCCAGGGAGTGATCGCTCACCACTACCGAATAAACCTGCATTTATTGCCTTATCTTGCTCTGCACCATTAGATCCTACTCCTACTGACATGTTAAAAGTTCAAATTACTTTACCCCACTCAAAAGCAGAAATTGGCTTGAAATGGCAAGTATCAGAAATACCTGCCTTGGCAGAATTACTCAAGGTGCTGGCAACATGATCCGTATCGATGAAATCTGGCTTTCTACCCAACCTCTGGATATGCGAGCAGGGATGGATACTGTCATGGCTCAGGTGGTGAGAGCCTTTGGCTACATTAAACCGCATTGTGCTTACCTGTTCTGTAATAAACGTGGCCATCGCATGAAAGTGCTGGTACATGATGGACTGGGCATCTGGCTATGTGCCCGGCGGCTGGAACAGGGCAAATTTCACTGGGCTCAAGTTCACCAGGGTGAAACCGTGGCCCTCAGCCCGGAACAGTTACAGGCACTGATCCAAGGTTTGCCCTGGCAGCGCATTGGACGACAGCAGGTGGTGACGATGCTTTAAACCAGGCTGTTCCATTCTGCTATTC
>NZ_VPCP01000045.1:0-29658 GCF_013418145.1 Acinetobacter sp. YH12201
ATTGCAAAAGAAAATAGACCCACTCAAGCTAAATTTGAGTGCGTTTCGTGTGGATATGTTGCGAATGCGGATATTAACGCATCTCGTAACATCTTAGCGGTAGGACATACCGTTTTGTCTGTGGAGGAAAGACGCAGTAAAGGTCGCCCTGCGAAGCAGAAAGCAAGCGAAATCCGTGAGGAAGTCGCCTAAGAGCCTTTGCTTTTAGAATCCCCCACTTGAGCTAGTCGAAAGTGGTGGGAGTATGTCAAATTGTCGCTGCCATTCCTTTAACGCCCAATTATACGACAAACGAGCAACGCCACACGCTTGAGCGAAATGACTTGCTTGCTTGTTGGTGGGCATCAACTCAATGACATGCCCTCGTATAAATCGACTCATAGTACTTCTTTAACCGCCTGTATTAACTTTTGATTCTTTTTACTTCGACTGCCATACAATCTTGCAGAGAATACAGTGATAATTTCCAGTATATCTTGGGCAAGTTCTTCTTCAAAACTCAGATTTTCGCCTTGATTAATAATCACAATTTCAACATTTCTTGCTTCACATAAAGCAAAAACCAACTCAGCACCAAAGCGTAGTAAGCGATCTTTATGTGTTAAAACCAAACGACCAATTTGATTATCAATAATCCCATCTAAAAGAGCCTTTAAACCCTTTTTATGGTAATTCATGCCTGAACCGAGATCGCTGATGAGTTCAAATGTCCAGCCTTGTTTAGCACAGTACATTTCTAAAACTTGTTTTTGTCGCTCAAGATCAGCCTTTTGGTCATGACTTGATACTCTTGCATAAGCAATCGTTTTTCGATTATTTTGAATAGCAAGATCATGGATAAGTTCAGGCGTTATTTTACTTAGATCATAACGTCTGTGATTTTTAGGGGTTCTATCTGCAACTAAAGTGCCTTCCTCATCCCATCTTCTTAGGGTTTGAATGGAAACGCCCAATGTTTTAGCTGCAACACCAATACTAACATATCTACTCATTTGTATATAATAATATAGAAATAAGTAGATTTAAATTAACATTTAACAACTCTTGTAGCACACAAGGTTTTTTTTCGAGGCTGATCTCATGTCACTGTTACGCCGTTGGTTTGATCCACTTCGATCGAGTTGGTTTTATCAAAAGCCAACTCGTCAGGTGGAATTATCTACGGAGCAGGGTTTAACCATCCACTTGCGTCTGGATGATGTCTATAGCTATCTGGCTGCACAGCAGTTACCTGAACTTGAAGAAATCTTGAGTGATGAGATCAAACCCTTAAAGGTGATCATTTCCAGTGAAACGGCAGAACCTCCCAATAACATGTCAGAAATGGAGTGGCAAAATTACTGCCTCAACGATGCCAAAATTTTGTCCAAACAGCATCGTTTTAGTTTTCATGAAACCCCCGAACAGCCACCACTTGAAGCCATTGCTCAAGCAGAAACCATCCTTCGCAATACTCCTTTACGCGGCCAGGATTTCCTGTATTTACTCGAAGATGTGTTCCACATGCTGTGGCAAAAACAGTATGGCAAATTGCGTACCTTGCATGCCATGGCTAGTCGCCATCATCCAGCGCAAAATTTTCCGGAACGGATTTTTAATGATGACGAAGTGCTTGTCAGCTATTTTGAATTCGGGGAGCGCAAGTATCATGCGGTGGATGATCTGCTGCGTTTGACCCGCCGTTTAAAACAGCAAAAACTACTCACTGGCAATCCGATCTTCCTGATCAACCATATTGAATGGCGTGAACACCTGATTAGTGATGCCGAAGAACTGAATGAAATTCAGGCGCTGGATCCGGAACTGGATTTATATATTGCCCTGGAAGACCCGATTTCCTGGCTATTGTTGGCCTATATTAAAGAAGAGCTGGCCAATTTTTATAATATTCACCTCAATGTTTACCCGCTGTCTTATCATGGACGGGACCTGTTTGACTGGGGGCTGGCGACACGTTTGTCCAAACGTACCGAAGTGAAATTTACCCCGTTTTGCCGTCCTACCCAGCAAGCAACTTATGAGATAGCGAAACTGTTTTATAGCGTGCCTGAAGAGCAGCGTGTGGAAGCCATGTACAGCATTTTGCAGGCAGTCTGGACCAAAGGCAAAGACTTGTCATTTAGGGCACATTTTGACCAGATCAAGCGTGATTTAGAGATCAATGAACTGAGCACTGAAGATATTGCTGCCAAATTAAAAGAAAATGACATACTCTGTGAAATGAAGTCTCAGCCCGATTTTCCTGTGCTCGAACTGCGCATTGATGGTCAAAGTTATGTGTTTAATAGTTTGTACCGGGTCTGGATGATCGAAAGTATTTTTAGTAATGTTTTAGAAGACCAATATAAAAGTGAAAATGATGATAGCAAAGATGAAGAAAGAGAAATGTGAGTCTTTAGAACAGGCCCGTGCACAGATTGATGCAATTGATACCGCACTCATTGAGATGATAGCTACCCGTCAGTTTTATGTCGATCAGGCTACGCGTTTTAAGCGTACTGTACAGGACGTACAATCTCCGGAACGGGTCGAGCAGGTCATTCAGAAAGTACGTGCACAAGCACTAGATTTGGGAACCGATCCTGATCTGGTGGAACATTTATATCGGGAAATGATCCAACGTTTTATTCAGCGCGAATTGCGAGAATTTCGTCCTTAATTTTATTTAAATTTCGCTAAGAACATACTTGCGCTTGGGCATAAGCGTCTAGCAGTAGGAATCCCCCACCTAGCGAAAGCGTAGGTGGTGGAAGAATGTCAAGATTTATCGCCCAGGCTAAAGAACCAGTTCAGAATTAAGGCTGCAAACGTAGCGGTACCAATACCACCCAAATTAAAGCTGCCGAATTGCAGGGCAAAGTCACCGGTGCCTAAAATAATGGTCACCGCAGCCACCATCAGGTTTTTGTTTTTAGAGAAATCAACCTTGTTTTCAATCCAGATTTTTGCCCCGGCAATGGTAATTAAACCGAAGACCACAATCGATGCACCAGTTAAGATAGCAGTCGGAATGGTATGGATAATGGCACCAAATTTTGGTGAAAGTCCCAAGAAAACCGCAAAGATACCGGCAAAAACAAAAATGATGGTGGAATAGACACGAGTCACCGCCATCACGCCAATATTTTCACCATAAGTCGTCATCCCCGGAGCACCGACACCACCTGATAAAGTGGTTGCAAGACCATCGGCAACAAAGGCTTTACCAATATGCGGATCAAGGTTTTCACCGGTCATGGCACCCACTGCTTTGATATGCCCCAGGTTTTCAGCCACTAAAATCAAGGCAATCGGCGCAATAATTAGCATGGCATTGGCATCGAATACCGGTGAGTGGAAGGTAGGAATACCAAACCAGTCTGCCTGTTGAATTGGAGCAAAATTAATGGGTGTGCCATGTCCCATCACATTGGAAACAATATAATAAATTAAGTAAGCCAGTAATAAACCGATCAATAACAGCAGACGTTGCAGCAGGCCTTTGGTAAATACTGCAATAGAACCCATGCACATCACGGTGACCAGTGACATCCACATATTGAAGTTATTCCCTGCTACGCCTTTAACAGTCACCGGTGCCAAATTCAGGCCGATGATCATGACCACAGCACCAGTCACTACAGGGGGCATGAGTTTTTCAATCCATTTGGTTCCGGTTGCCATCACAATAAAACCAAAAATGGCATACAGAATACCGCAGGCCATAATACCACCAGCGGCTAGGGCCAGATTGGTATTGGGTGCACCCGTACCCGAAGCGGCATAACCCGTTGCTGCAATGACCACCCCAATAAAGGCAAAGCTGGAACCCAGATAACTCGGCACACGTCCCCCGGTCATCAGGAAAAACAGGATGGTACAGATGCCTGACATTAAAATAGCCAGATTAGGATCAAAGCCCATCAGGAAGGGCGCAAGTACAGTCGCCCCAAACATGGCAAAAGCATGTTGTACACCCAAAACTACACTTTGTGCAGGTGGAAGGTATTCATTGGTACCGACAGGACGTGCATCGATACTGCCTTCGTACGGGCGCCATTTGGGAAACCAATTGGACATTTTTTGAGCACTCTAAAAACAAATTGTGCACATCATACGCTTCTTTTTTGGAAGATTTAATCATTGAAACAAAATTTTATTTATACTAATACCATGACTTTTCAAATATTTTTACCATGTGATAAAAAATTTAATAATTAAAAATAACGCTAAATCAATAGTTAATAGGTATGAAGATGGGTTGATAAATTCATAAATATTTTTTGTTTTATTTATAAAAAATAATGGGAAACTTTTGACCATAAGGTTAAAAAAAGCACATTGCAGGAATGTGCTTTTTCTATGGGAAATCAGAATTTAACCGGTATTACGCAATCCGGCTGCAATCCCGGCAATACTCACCATTAAGGCATGATCGACTGGGGTATGTTCTGCCTGACGTTCTGCCAGATAGCGACGACGGCGTTTCATCAGTTCCGCCTGGAGTAAATGCAGCGGCAACAAATACGGTTTGCGTACCCGCATAGATTGATCCAGCACTTCATTGCTGCTGAGCAGTTTGGATTCGCCTTTCAGCGCCAGCAAGGTTTGTACCGCATCTTTTAAGCGCTGACGCAGTTCATTGCCCAGGACTTTTAAGTCTTCATCTTCGGTCAAATGTGATTCGTAATATAAGGCGACATTACTATCTGCTTTGGACAATACCATTTCCAGCATGTCAATCAGGGTCTGGAAATATGGCCATTGTTGCAGCATCTCATCCAGCAGTGGTTTTTGCCCTTGATGAATCACCTGGTTAATGGCTGCTCCAGTGCCCAGCCAGGCTGGAAGCATCAGACGGATTTGGGTCCATGCAAAGACCCAGGGAATGGCACGTAAGGATTCAATCCCACCACTGACCTTGCGTTTTGCCGGGCGTGAACCGAGTGGCAACATTTGCAATTCTAGTTCCGGTGTAACCGTACGCAGGTATTTTACAAAATGTGGATTTTCACGCACGGTTTGACGATACACCTGTACCGACAAATCGGTCATGCTATGCATCAGTTCACGCCATTCATCCTTAGGCACCGGTGGTGGCAATAAGGTTGCCTCTAAAGTGGCTGCGGTATAAATCTCCAGATTTTGTAAGGCAATGCCTTCCAGACCAAACTTGAAGCGGATCATTTCCCCTTGTTCGGTCACGCGAATAGCACCGGAAATCGAGCCTGGCGGTTGTGAAAACAGTGCTTGCTGGGTCGGAGCACCCCCGCGGCTGATGGAACCGCCACGGCCATGGAACAGGGTGAGTTGTACTGCATGTTTTTTTGCAATGGCAGTCAGTTCTTCCTGCGCACGGTATTGCGCCCAGTTGGCAGACATAAATCCGGCATCTTTGGCTGAGTCGGAATAGCCAATCATCACCTCGTGCTTGCCCTGAATATGCTGTTTGTACCAATGCATATTAAACAGGGTATTCATGGTACTGGCTGCACCGTCCAGATCTTTCAGGGTTTCAAACAGCGGAACTACACGAAGTGGATGCTTGATGCCGGCTTCTTTTTGCAGCAATAACACTGCCAAAACATCACTTGGATATTCCGCCATGGAAATAATATACGCACCCAGACTTTCTTCCGGTTGTTCGGCCAGCGTGCGCATGGTGGCAAACACTTCCTGCACATCCGGATGTTCAATCAGGCTTTGTTTAGGCTCATTCAGATGTTTAGGCAACAACGGACGTTTGCTTTGTAATTCCTGCAACAGGAAGTTTTGGCGCGCCTGTTCGGTCCAGGTTTCAAAATTGCCCAAACCCAGATATTCAGTAATGGCAGAAATAGCCTGACGATGACGACCGGATTCCTGACGGATATCCAGTTTCAGCAGTTCAATGCCAAAACAGTTGACGCGATGGATAAAGTCCAGCAATTTGCCATTGGCAATTTCCGGCAGGTTGCAGGCAATCAATGAACGGTAGCACAGCAATAAAGGCTGTAATAATTCATCTTTGCTTTTAATGACATGGCTATCATCTGCATCTTGCCCTTGCAGTTTTTGCGCCAGCCAGTGACGGGTGGCTTTGAGGCGTTCGCGGGTATCGCGCAGATATTCACGGTAGGGTTCGGGGTGGCTATGGCCCAGTGCCTGCATCAGTTCATCGCTGCAGTTTTGAATCGACAGTTCCCAGCGCAGGTCTTCCATATCACGCAGATATAAATCAGCCGCTTTCCAGCGCGACAGCCAGAGCACTTCCTGGGTAATGTTATGCGTCACATTCGGGTTGCCGTCACGGTCACCGCCCATCCATGAGGCAAAACGCACTGGTGCAACGGTTAAAGGTAAACGCTGGCCACAGTGATCTTCAACCATTTCATCCAGTTCGCGGATGAATTTGGGAATGGCATTCCATAGGGTTTGTTCAATAGTGGTAAAGCCCCATTTCGCTTCATCGACTGGGGTTGGCCGGTGCTGGCGGATTTCATCAGTCTGCCAGGCGGAACAAATCAGTTGTTTGAGTTCTTGCAGTACGGCTTTGCGTTCACGTGGGGTCAGTTTTTGTTGATCAGACTTAAACAGGCAGTCATTAATATCATCATATTTTTGAATTAAGGTACGACGGCTGACTTCAGTCGGATGTGCAGTCAACACCAGTTCAATTTTCAGTTCACAGATTTGCTTGAATAGCGTGTCGGCTGAAATTTCGTGATCTTTAAATTTCTGGAACAGATGATCGAGCGGATTGGGAGAGGGGGCATGTTCATCGAATTCACTCTTACGGCGACTGCGTACTACATTATACTGTTCGGCAATATTGGCAAAATTCAGAAAGTGGGTGAATGCACGGGTAAGTGGAAGAATCTCATCATCTTCCAGACTCAGGAATAGTTGTTCAAGCTGTTTTTCGGCTTCTACCTGCCCATCACGTGCACCTTTGGACAGGGCACGAATCTGCTCCACCTGATTAAACAAATCTTGTCCCGCATGTTCCTTGAGGGTTTCTCCCAGTAAGTTCCCAAGTAAGCGTACATCCTCACGCAGTGGAGCATCAATTTGTTGAATCATTTTTTTTCATTCTCCTAGGCTACTCCTTTGAATATACCCCGATTCGATGACATTCCAAGTAGGGGGCAGACAAAAGTCGGTAATTTTTTGCTGCTAAAACTAGCAATTGAGTTGCCGTTGGTGCAGTCAGGAAAATGGAATTACAGATTTTAAGGTTTTTTCTGATATTTCAGCATAAAGATTTCAATACTGTTCAAGATAATCTGCTGTTTCTCTTCAGCAGTTGGAACTTCCCGCACCCCAAGCAGCACTTCATGATGGCGCAGACCCAACAGTAAAGAAAGGATCAGTAAGGTCAGGTTTTTTAATGTTTCTGGCTGAATAAAGCCCAATTCGATAGCCTGCTGAAAAAAGTTTTCCCACAGTGCATTCATACGCAGATGGCAGGCATTATAAAATGTCTGTGCCAGTGGATTTTGTTCCGCCGCCAGTTCTACCAATAAGCGTTCCAGTTTGATGGCTTCAGGCAAATTGGTGATATTGAGGGCCAGCTCACAGGCATGCACAAATTCTTGATAAAAATTACTGTCGGCTTGCAGGTTTAAGGGGCGAGCACTGAGTAATTCTTCGCATGTGGCAACAATGGCACAAACAAATAAATTGGCTTTATCCTGAAAGTGATTGTAGACCGTCAGTTTGGTGACACCTGCTTCCTGGGCAATCTGGTTCATGCTGGAACCATGGTAGCCACACCTTAAAAATAAGCTTTTTGCTGCAGTTAAAATGCGCTGACGTTTTTCTAAGTCTTTGGGGCGACCCACATTTATTTGCACAATTTTTTCCAAAAAAATGAAAAAGGTCATTGATTGACCCTCGATTCCCAATTAATGTACCGGTAAGTATATTAATTAAAAAACGATCAGTTTAAGATAATGCTTATTTTGCCTTAAAAAACATTTTGAGATAAGAGCCAACCTCATGAGCACAGTAAAGATTGCAGTAAAAACCTCCCTGGTCAGCATGATGATTATTTGCAGTGTGACTTTATTGGGCTGCAGTACGGAGGCAACCGAAACAGAACAGGTTCCATTTGTGATGGTGACTCAGCCGAACAGTACTCATAATGAGCAGAAAAGCTATGCCGGAGATGTGCAGGCACGCCAGCAAACAGCTTTGGCCTTCCGGGTGGGCGGACAGATTATCGAACGTTATGTCGATGTGGGCGATCAGGTCAAGGTGGGGCAGGTGCTGGCAAAACTGGATGTGAAAGATGCCCAGCTGCAGCTCAATGCAGCAAAAGCTCAACTGGAAAGTGCCCAATCGGCAGCAAAAATTGCCGCAGATGAACGGCAGCGCTTTAAGCAATTACTGCCGATGAATGCGGTCAGCCGTTCGCAATATGATGCAGTGGATAACCAGTATAAGTCAGCGATGTCCGCGCTGAAACAGGCGCAGTCCAATTATCAGGTTACGAGTAACCAAACCGGTTATAACCAGCTGATTGCCAATAAAAATGGCGTGATTACCGCGCGTAACATTGAAGTGGGGCAGGTGGTCGCGGCAGGGCAGGCTGCTTATCAGATGGCGATTGCCGGTGATCGTGAAGTGGTGATCGGGGTGCCGGAACAGGCCATTTCAGAGATTAAAGTCGGTCAGACGGCATGGGTCACTTTATGGTCCAAACCTGAAGATAAATTTGCCGGCTATGTGCGTGAAATTTCTCCGGCAGCTGATCAGTCCCGAACTTTTAGTGTCAAAGTCGCTTTGCGTGAAGGCAATGCTGCCATTCAGCTGGGCCAGAGTGCACGGGTATTTTTTAACAATAGCCAAAACAATGTACTCAGTGTGCCGTTGTCCAGTGTCTCGGCCAATGGTCAGCAGGCCTATGTCTGGGTGGTGAAACCGGACCAGACTATTCATAAGGTGGCCGTGAACCTGGGAGCCTACGGTCGTGACAGTGTGCCGGTATTGTCCGGTCTAAATCCGCAGGATTATGTGGTGATTGGCGGTGTGCATTTATTGCGTGAACAACAGAAAATCCAGCCGATCGACCGGGAAAATCGTGCCGTGAAAATTCGGGCAGGAGCTGCATCATGAATTTAGGCTCGAACTTTAACCTGTCGGAATGGGCCCTGAAAAATAAAGGCTTGATTCTTTATTTCATGCTGCTGCTCGGCATTGTCGGCATTGTTTCCTATTCCAAACTGGCCCAAAGTGAAGATCCGCCGTTTACCTTTAAGGTGATGGTCATCCAGACCTACTGGCCGGGTGCAACCGCACAGGAAGTGTCCTTGCAAGTCACTGACCGCATCGAAAAGGAGTTGATGAGTACCGGTAACTACGAACGCATCATGGCCTATTCACGTCCCGGTGAATCCCTGGTGACGTTTGTCGCCAAGGATTCGCTGCGCTCAAACCAGATTCCCGATGTCTGGTATCAGGTGCGCAAAAAAGTGGGCGATATCCAGCATCAATTGCCGAGTGGGGTGCAGGGGCCGTTTTTTAATGATGAATTTGGCGATACCTTCGGAAATATCTATGTTTTGACCGGTAAAGATTATGACTATGCCATATTGAAGGAATATGCCGACCGTCTGCAACTGCAACTGCAACGGGTCAAGGATGTCGGCAAGGTCAATCTGGTGGGGCTGCAAGACCAGAAAATCTGGATTGAACTGTCTAATACCAAAGCGGTACAGCTCGGCATTCCGGTCACAGCCATTCAGCAAGCCCTGCAACAACAAAATACCGTGGCCAGTGCCGGCTTTTTTGAAACCGGCAGCGACCGCATTCAGATGCGGGTCAGTGGTCAATTAAAAAGTATTGATGAACTTAAACAAATGCCCCTGTTGGTGGCAGGAAAAACCATTCAGCTGGGCGATGTTGCGGACATTTATCGTGGCTTTAGCGAGCCGGCCCAGCCACGCATGCGTTTTATGGGCGAAAATGGGATTGGCATTGCCGTATCCATGCGCAAAGGTGGCGACATTCTGGCTTTGGGTAAAAATTTAGAGGCTGAATTTGCCCATTTGCAAAAATCTTTGCCCTTGGGCATGCAGCTAAAAAAAGTTTCCGACCAACCGGTTGCGGTGAAACGCAGCGTCAATGAATTCATGAAAGTGCTGGCAGAAGCAGTGATTATTGTCCTGCTGGTCAGCTTCTTTTCCCTGGGTTTTCGTACCGGTCTGGTGGTGGCATTTTCCATTCCACTGGTGCTGGCCATGACCTTTGCCGGCATGAATCTATTCGATGTCGGACTGCATAAAATTTCACTGGGCGCTTTAATTCTGGCGCTGGGTTTATTGGTGGATGACGCCATTATCGCGATTGAAATGATGGCCGTGAAAATGGAGCAGGGCTATAGCCGGCTGGAAGCCGCTGGGTTTGCCTGGAAAACCACGGCTTTTCCAATGCTGACCGGTACCTTGATTACCGCAGCCGGCTTTTTGCCGATTGCCACTGCAGCCTCCAGTACCGGTGAATATACCCGTTCCATTTTCCAGGTGGTGACTATTGCCTTGGTAGTGTCATGGTTTGCGGCAGTGCTTTTTGTCCCATATTTGGGAGATAAGTTACTGCCAGATTTTAATAAAGATCTGATCCAAAAAGCGCCGTGGTATCAGCGTTTATGGGCGCGCTTGCGCAAGCAGCCGGAACCTCAGCCGGTCGTGTATCATGCCGGTGAGCATCATGATCCTTATCAAACCAAGTTTTATCAAAAATTTAGAGGTTGGGTGAGTCAGTGTATTAGCTACCGTAAAACCGTGATTGCAACTACGGTGGGCATTTTTGTGCTGTCGGTGCTGATGTTTAAACTGGTACCGCAGCAGTTTTTCCCGCCGTCTAACCGGGCTGAAATTCTGGTCGATTTAAAGCTGGAAGAAGGGGCATCGCTCACGGCCACAGAAAATGCCGTGAAGAAAGTGGAAAAATTCCTGTCGACCAAACAAGGCATCGACAATTATGTGGCCTATGTCGGCACGGGTTCCACCCGCTTCTACTTGCCACTGGACCAGCAATTGCCACAAGCCAGTTTTGCTCAGTTTGTGGTTTTGGCTTCGTCCTTAGATGACCGCGATGAAATCCGCAAATCTTTAGATCATGAAATCCGTAAATTGCTGCCGGATGTGCGTACCCGGGTCTCGCTGTTGGAAAATGGTCCGCCTGTCGGTTATCCATTGCAGTATCGCGTTTCCGGTGAAGACCTGAATCTGGTACGTCAATGGGCACATAAGGTTTCCGCCGTCATTGCAGAGAATCCGAACACCACCAATGTTCATCTGGACTGGGGCGAACCGAGTAAGGTCATTCAGCTGAATATTGATCAGGATCGCGCCCGTCAAATGGGAGTATCAACTTTAGATTTGTCACAATTCCTGAACAGTTCCATCAGTGGTGCTGTGATTAACCAGTATCGTGAAAAACGTGAACTGATTGAAATCCGTTTGCGTGGTGATCAGAACGAACGCATCAGTGTGGAATCTTTGTCCAGTCTGGCCGTACCGACTGCCAATGGCGGTTCAGTACCTTTGGCACAAATTGCCAAAATTGAATATAAATTTGAAGATGGCCTGATCTGGCATCGTAACCGTTTGCCGACTATTACCGTACGTGCCGATATTCGGACCAAGTTGCAGCCTGCCACCGTGGTCGGGCAACTTGCCGATAAAATGGATCAGCTACGGGCCGAATTGCCAAGCGGTTATCTGGTTGAAGTGGGCGGTACGGTCGAAGAGTCAGCTCGTGGACAAAACTCAGTCAATGCCGGTATGCCGTTCTTCCTGGCGGTGGTGATGACCTTGCTGATGATTCAGCTCAAGAGTATGTCTCGTGCATTTATCGTCTTTTTGACGGCACCTTTAGGCCTGATTGGGGTGGTACTGTTTCTATTATTGCTGAATAAACCCTTTGGTTTTGTGGCAATGCTGGGAACCATTGCACTCTCTGGTATGATCATGCGCAATTCTTTAATCCTGATTGACCAGATTGAACAGGACATTCAGGCTGGACATGATCCCTGGAATGCCATTATCGATGCAACCGTACGTCGTTGCCGCCCGATTGTGCTGACCGCCCTGGCCGCAGTATTGGCGATGATTCCACTCTCCCGCAGTATTTTCTTTGGTCCGATGGCGGTGGCGATTATGGGGGGCTTGATTGTGGCGACCCTGTTGACGCTGTTCTTTTTACCGGCATTGTATGCACAATGGTTTAAAGTGAAAAAAAATAGCCAAACGGAGTAATTTTTTGACAATAATCAGGTGCGAAATGTTGAAAACTTCAATATAGTAGCACCTAATATTTGTATACATTTTTATCAAGCAATTTACTGCATATTAAAACTCTAAACATGCGGTAAATGGGGTTGAAACGCACATGAAGCAAGACAACTTAAGCCGACTTCGCCGTTCCGTTGCGATTTCCTATGTCTTGATGTTTTTCGCGTTATTTACTGTGATTAGTGGCATATTTGCTTATTGGTTTGCGCGTAAAGTTACACAAGTGGATGAAGTGGAGGTCTGGCTTGAAGCCCAAGCCCTCTGGATCATGCGTAATATTGTGATTTATATGATTTTGGTATGTTTTGCAGCACTCTGGTTTATTCCGCTGATTTTCTTTTATTGGGATAGTGCAGTTTGGGTAAAAGGTTGTACCGTTGCAGGCGTGGTTTTCGCCATGATTGCCTTCTTATTCCTGTTGAATGCCTGGCTGAAAGGAATCTCCCGGTTTTTCAAAAATAAAGCCGTTTTCTAATCCGAGTAAATTTTTTTCCCCTCTTTCCCTTGTAAAATTTGTTTCTGTCCCCAATTTCACACCACAGTTAAGTATTAAATAAAATTCCGTGAGGAGCATCGCCAGACATGGCTAAACGTGATTATTATGAGGTTTTGGGCGTCGCTAAAACCGCTAGTGATGATGAAATTAAAAAAGCCTACCGTAAGTTGGCGATGAAATATCATCCAGACCGTAACCCGGACAACCCTGAAGCTGAAGAAAAATTTAAAGAAGCTGCCGAAGCTTATGAAATTTTATCCGACAGTGAAAAACGCAGCATGTATGACCGTATGGGGCACAATGCCTTTGAAGGCGGCATGGGTGGTGGTGGCTTCGGTGGTGGTTTCAGCACTGAAGACATTTTTAGTCAGTTTGGCGACATCTTTGGTGGCGCATTTGGTGGCGGTGGTGGCCGTGGTCAGCAACGTGCACGTCGCGGATCAGACCTGCGTTACGTGATGGAATTGACCCTTGAAGAAGCGGTCAAAGGCGTGAAAAAAACCATTACTTTTACTGCACCTGCACCGTGTGAGGACTGTGATGGTAAAGGCTCTAAAAATCCGAACGATGTTGAAACCTGTAAAACCTGTCATGGTACAGGTCAAGTGCGTATGCAGCAAGGTTTCTTCTCTGTTCAGCAAACTTGTAGCACCTGTCGCGGTCAGGGTAAAATCATCAAGAACCCATGTAATACCTGTCATGGTTCTGGTGTAAAAAACCGTCAGCAAACCCTTGAAGTGACTATTCCTGCTGGTGTGGACAATGGCGACCGCGTACGTTTAACCGGTAAGGGTGAAGCGATTCGTGACGGCCAGTCTGGTGACTTATATGTTGAAGTGGTGGTGCGCGAGCATGACATCTTCCAGCGTGACGGTGCCGACCTGTATATGGATGTGCCGGTATCTATTGCCGATGCTGCATTGGGTAAAGAAATCCAGATTCCAACCCTGGATGGCCGTGTCAGCCTGAAAATTCCTGAGGGAACTCAAACCGGCAAACTGTTCCGCTTGCGTGGTAAAGGGGTTAAACCGGTACGTACCAGCATGCAGGGTGACTTGCTTTGCCGCGTAGTGGTCGAAACTCCGGTGAATTTGACTGCGCGTCAACGTGAGCTGTTAAAAGAATTGCAAGAAACGATGGATGGTGAGGACAGCAAATCATCGCCTAAGAAAAAATCGTTCTTCGGTCTGTTTGATTAATTTCAGACACAGTTTAAAAAAAGGGGGGAATATTGAATATTCCCCCCTTTTTTTATAAGCGCTTATTCGATGATTGGTTTGTCAATAGCTTCGACATCTACCGATTGCGTTGCTGCTTCGCCAGCCGGTTCTTGCTTGGTCGCTGCCGGATTAGTTTCAGCTTGAGCCGGTGTAGAGCTATGGGTACGAATATTTATTTTGACTTGTGATAAGCTTTCCAAAGTATCTCCCGCTTGGATTGCCGGTTCTGCCCACGCTGTGCTGACGATGGTTGCCATAAAAACGGTTAATGCGATTTTTTTCGAATGCATGTTGATTTCCTTATAATTCATCTTTTGATCACTCGTGTTGCGTAGTCTGCGCAGAGATGTTTACAGGGAGATGAAAATCAGCAGCAAAATCATTTATTTTTAATGCTGAACTTTCAATACAGCAACCGGTCGGGGTTGAGCCATTACATCGTGCTTTGGCATAAACATTCATCATGACCGGTTTCTTTTTAAATAAAAAATTTCAGGCTGAAACTTAGTCTCGGTACATAGTTTTGATATAGTAAGAACAATTTAAAATCAACATTGGGAATATGTTATGTCAGCAGCTCCACGCATTGGTGTATTGGGTGCAGGCGGTCGTATGGGACGCATCCTTATTCAGGCCGTTAAAGAAGCAGGTTACCAGCTTGCAGCAGCAGTTGAACGCCCTGAAAGCAGCCTGATTGGTGCAGATGCAGGTGAGCTTGCCGGTATTGGTGCTGTGGGTGTAAAAGTGGTAGGTAGTCTGCAAGAAGTTTTGCAAGACTGTGACGTGGTGATTGATTTTACTGCACCAGTTGCAACTGCTCAGCATTTAAAATTATGCCGTGAAGCAGGGGTGGCAATTGTGATTGGTACCACTGGCATGAATGATGAACAAAAAGCCTATCTGGATGACAGCGCAACGCAAACTCCTGTTGTTTATGCTGCCAACTATTCGGTTGGCGTGAATGTTTCCATTAAACTGTTAGAACTGGCATCTAAAGTGTTTGGTGATACAGTCGATATTGAAGTGATCGAAGCACATCACCGTCATAAGGTCGATGCACCGTCAGGTACAGCACTGATGATGGGCGAAGCCATTGCCGATACTTTAGGCCGTAACTTAAAAGAAGTCGCGGTGTATGGCCGTGAAGGTCATACTGGCCCGCGTGATCGTCAAACCATTGGTTTTGAAACGATTCGTGGTGGTGACATCGTCGGTGAACACACAGTGATGTTTATTGGTGAAGGCGAACGTGTGGAAATTACCCATAAAGCCACCAACCGTATGAACTTTGCCGCAGGGGCCGTTCGTGCCGCAGCATGGGTCGTGGGTCGCGAAGCATGCAAATATGATATGAAAGACGTACTGGGTTTTAACGATATTCAGGTATAAAAAATCGTCAAAATCATTTATAACAATACAACAAAATTAAAATAAGAAGCTCAACGGAATGAAAAAAGTGATCTTGATGGCTTGTGCCGTAGCCTGTTTGGCTGCTGCACAGGCTAAACCTGTCGATAATGCCAAGCTCAGTATTCACAAGAATAATATTAAAGTCTGGACCTACCAGAACAGCCAAAATCCGGTATTTTTATACAAAGCCGAAACCACTTATGATACATCTTTCGAAAAAGCAGTGGGGCTGATTCTGGATGTCGACCATGCGGTGAAATGGGTACCGTATATGGGCAGCGTGAAAGTACTATCGCGCGATGATAAAAAAGGCGAATTTTTATTGTATATGGTGCTGGATTTTCCTTTTCCGCTGAAAGACCGTGATTTGGTGGTACAAGGTAAAATGATAAAAGATGCTCAAGGCATCATCACGATCAAGAATAAAGCGGTTGATAAAGCTTATGCCAAAAATCCGGATTATATTCGTTTAACCCATTATGAAGGTGATTGGACCTTTCAGAAATTAGCCAATAATAAAGTCAAGGTTTCAACTTATGGTTATGCCAATCCTGAAGGTTCCATTCCTTTAACTTTTGTGAATATGTTTGTACAGCAGCAACCTTATCAGATGCTGCAAAAGATGAAGACAGAACTTGCCAAACCCTCAAGTATTCCGCTGCTGCCTGAAGCATTGCGCTATTAACAAAACGAAAAAAATTCCGCACTATGCGGAATTTTTGCCTCATCGTATCTAATGAAATTTGAACAAATTTAGTGGTGCATTCTCGCTCTTTTAAGGGTGAGTCAAGCCACTAGAGTTTTTAAATATTAATTTGTATTAAGTATCTAATATAAATAATTTTTTTCATATTTTTGGCTTTATTTTTAGTCTAAAATAGTATAAAATTCCAGCATCTAAATAGTGAATTTACTGATGATTTCAGGCGTTAAATTTCGAGCATACCCAACTCAGGAGCAGAAGCTTATTCTGAGCCAGTGGATGGGGTGTGCGAGATTAATCTGGAATGCTAAATGTGATGAAGATAAGTATTTTAGGAAATTCGCAAGCAAGTTTTTCCCTTTCAAAGCGTATTACTCAACTCAAGATCAGAAGTACGCTCAGTTTAGATCCAAAGAACTCACACCATGGCTTGCTCAATGCCCAGGAACCATCCTTAAAAATTCGACTGTGAATTGGTACAACACTCTTAAAAAGTCTATCAATGGTGTTTGTGGCCGACCAAAACGCAAAGCTAAAACCGATAAAGGCAGTATCTACCTCACTCGTGATTTGTTTAGCTTTGAGAAAGATCAGTTTGGTAAGGTTCGACTGCAAATTGGCGGTAAAAAGTTTAATATTGGCTACCTGAAATTTAAAGCGCATACTGACTTTAAAGAGCCTACTTCTTTGTATATTCGCAAGGAGCGTGGACAATACTTTGTATCTTTCTGCTATAAAGATTCGGTTATCATTGATGAGATTAAACTAGATGAACATTTAGATCATTTGCAACGTTTTACTCAGGAACAGCTTAATAACGTAGTGGTGGGGATTGACCGTGGTGTAACTATTCCTGTTTGTACTCCTGATCAAGAATTTGATTTCAGTAAAGAACAAAAGAATCATTTATCCAAAGCTGAGCGTTATATTAAACGCTTGCAGCGCAAACTCTCTAAACAGCAAAAAGGCTCAAACCGTAGAGCCAAAACCAAACATCGTATTGCGGTCCATCATGCAAAGAAAGCCAATATCCGAAATGATTTCAACCACAAGACTAGTTATAGCTTAGTTAATAATGAAAAGAATAAGGTCTTTATTTTTGAGAAACTCAATACTCAAAAAATGACGAAAAAGCCCAAGCCGAAAAAAGATGAATCAGGTCGATTTATCCCAAATAAGGCAAAGGCGAAAGCAGGATTAAATAAAGCAATCCTGAATGTTGGTTGGTATATGCTAGAAACGTATGTGAAATACAAAGCCAAGCATCTAGGAAAAGCGGTATTTAAGATTAGAGCAGCTTACACCAGTCAGGAGTGTGCTTCGTGCGGTCACACTCATCCCGACAATCGCAAAACTCAAGACAAGTTTAAATGCGTGAGTTGTGGTCATACTGATAATGCGGATAAAAACGCATCGAAAGTGATAAAAAGCAGAGCTATAAAATTAATTATATACACTGGAACGGTGTTGGAGGAGGATTTATTATCTTCCTCTAGTGGGCGTGGAGGCAGTCGTAAGACGATTAAGGCTAAAAACCCTAATCGCATTGTCGATGAAACGTCAAAAGAGATGATGACAACCTAGGTTGTTTTCAGAAACTAGTTGCTTTAGCTGCGAGTAGTTCATTTCAGCCGAATCACATAAAAATTAGAAGTCAGCTTTTAACACAATCCGGTAACGGGCCTGACCCGAATGCAGACGTTCAATCGCTTCATTCAGTTGTGACATTGGAAAAACTTCAATTTGCGGGGCAATATTTTTCCGCGCAGCAAATTTCAGTAACTGACGCAATGCAGCAGGCGAGCCAGTAGGTGAACCGGTAACCGATTTTGCGCCGCCAATCAGCATGCCGGCAGAGATCTGCATCGGTTCAAGTACCAGACCCAGCATATGTACCGTACCGTTTGGAGCCAGTGTGGTTAAATAGGCAGACCAGTCCAGAGTGACATTGACGGTACTGAGTAGCAAATCGAATTTACCACGTTGAGCTTTTAATGCGGCTGTATCACGGCTATTCACCACATGGTCTGCACCCATGGCTTTCAGTTCTTCAGTTTTATCTAAGTTAGACGTGAATGCGGTAATTTCACAGCCCCAAGCTTTTAGCAGTTTGATTGCCATATGCCCTAAACCGCCAATCCCAATCACACCCACATGATGAATGGCCTGAATCTGGTGTTTTAAAATCGGATCAAATACGGTAATCCCGCCACAGAGCAGCGGACCGGCACTTTCCGGATCCAGATCTTCGGGCAGGGGAATCACCCATTGCCAGCCTGCACGGACTTTATCGGCAAAACCACCGGCATGACCCACAATGGTCGCTTTTTTTTCACCGCTACACAGGACTTGCTGACCTGATATACAGGGATCGCAATATTGACAACTCTCAGCAGTCCAGCCGATGCCCACACGTTGTCCCACTTTCAGGCCTTTGGCTTCTGAACCCAACTGAATGATAGTGCCAATAATTTCATGTCCGGCCACCACGGGATAAACTGAAGATTTCCAGTCATTATTGATTACTGAAATATCGGAATGGCATAAACCACAATATTCGACTTTGACTTCCACCTGATGCGGCTGGAGTTCTCCGGCATCAAACTGATAGGGTTCAAGTGCTGCACCGGCCTTTAAGGCTGCATAAGCATGGATGAGATTGTCATTCATGGCGGAATCCTTTTATGGTTATAGTCACGTGTTAAGTTGATTTAAAAGTACAATTATTTTCATGGTCATCGACCATACCGACAGCCTGCATAAAAGCATAGCAGGTAGTGGGTCCAACAAATTTAAAGCCTTTCTTTTTTAAGGCTTTGGATAGTGCAAGGCTAATATCTGTTTGGACCGGTGCCTGACGATAATCCGGCACATCATTGTGTAGGATCTGATGTTGAACAAAGCTCCATAACCAGTTGCAAACATTGATCTGTTGTGGTTTTAGTTCTTGGCTTAAATGCTGCCAGGCCATGGCATTATCACGAATGGCTTTGAGTTTGCCGATGTGTCGGATCAGGCCGGCATCCTGGAGTTTATTTTCCAGTTCTGCATCACTGAACTGGGCGATCTTGGCAATCGGGTATTGAAAGAAATGCTGCCGATAGCAGTCACGTTTTTTCAGTACGGTAATCCAGGACAGACCGGCCTGCTGTCCTTCCAGACACAGCATTTCAAATAAATGCGCCTCATCATGACTGGCTTTGCCCCACTCATGATCATGGTAGGCCATATACAGTGAATCATTCGAGCACCAAGCACAGCGTTGAACCGACATTTTTGATGCTCCTGACCAGGTTTAAAGCTTGAATTCAGTCCATTGATCTTGCTGGTTATCCCAGTAATACAGTTCGGCTTGCGGTAAGTCCGCGAATTGAATCCACATGTCTTTGCCGGCTTTTTCTGCAAAACCGGTACTGATCAAAAGCGCCTCTTCGGTAATTTCCATCACCCAGCCTTGGTGGGTTTCTCCTGCCAACACAATTTTTTGTTGATTGCCTGATTCAGCAAATTCGACCAAACGATTGATCAACGCTTCTGACATGAATAATTCCTAAAAATTAACGTAAATAAGGATAGGGATTCACCACACCACGACCCTTACCCTCCAGGTAAATAGCATAGTGTAAATGCGGTGCCGTATGACGTGCATTACCGGTATTGCCAACATAACCAATCAGATCACCTTTTTTGACATAATCGCCGACATTTAAGCCGCGTTTATGATCATCTAGATGGGCATAGTAATGCCAGCTTCCACCGGGTCCCAGAATCCAAACCACTTTACCACCCAAATTGTTATTGCGTAAGTCGGCAATGAGGCCTTCTGTGGCACTCAATACTTTTGTTCCACGTGGAGCCATAATATCGATGCCTTCATGGGTACGGCCATGACTACGCGAAGCTCCCCAAGTATCCTTTAACTGTCTGGCTTTGATATTTTTTACCGGTATAGGCAATGATGATTTCAGTTGCATACTTTTCAGCTTTTGCACCTGAGCCGGTGGGAGCGGGGTAGAGGACGGTTTTTGCGGCGTCGAGGTACATGCCGCAATCCACAAAATGCTAAAACCCAAGAATAAGGCTGAAATAAAACGTAGCACTGTTCATCCTTTTTTCATTCTAATCTATATGAAATTATTCGAACTACAGTGCCTGACTATCTCATAAATTTAATGCAGAGATCAATTTTTTCATTGCGGTGGGCAGCCCCATAGCCGTTGCACTTTGGGGGGCTAACCATGTGCCATTCAGTTCGATTGCCAGATGTTCCTGCTGGTCAGGATCGACTGCAAAGCAGAGGGCTTCCAGTTGCCAGGTAAAGTGAGTAAAACTATGCATGATTTGCGTCCGTTGAATCACTTTTTTTAAACCTAAAGATTGGCACAGTTGTTCAAATTCGGCAGGATTTTCAATAATCGGCAGGCACCACAAACCACCCCATAAGCCACTATTGGGGCGTTGTTGCCATAACCATTGATCATGAGACTGAATTAGCAAAACTTGTGCTGATTTTACCGGAACAGGTTTTTTGGCTTTTTTAAACGGCAGCTCAGTTTCCAGTCCCTGTTGATGGGCCTTGCAGTGCTGCTGCATCGGGCAATATAAACACAAGGGTTTTTTCGGCGTACAGATGGTTGCTCCCAAATCCATAATCGCCTGGGTATAGTCATGATTGCGCTCAACCGGGCACAACTGTTCTGCCAGTTGCCACATGGCACGTTCATGCACCGGTTTGGACAGGTCATCTTCAATGGCAAAGAAACGTGCCAATACCCGTTTGACATTGCCATCCATAATTACGCCGTACTGACGCAAACCGAGGGACATCAGTGCCCCGGCAGTGGATGGGCCAATTCCGGGAAGCTCGATCCATTCTTCTAATGTCGCTGGAAAATGACCTCGACGAGCCACCATTCCCGCAGCTTTATGCAAGTTTCGGGCGCGGGCATAATAACCCAGACCGGCCCAATACGGGGCTACATCATCCCAACTGGCCTGTCCCAAATATGCTACCGTCGGAAAGCGTTCGATAAAACGCTCGAAATATTGCAGCACGGTTTTCACTTGAGTTTGCTGCAACATAATTTCTGAGACCCAGACTTTGTAGGGGTCGTCCGCGACTTGCCAGGGCAAATCATGGCGGCCATGAACGTCAAACCATGAAAGCAGGGCATTGGCAAAAGAAAACTGTGACATGTGAACCGTAGCGTGGGAATATACGAATAGTATAACGAAAATTGCCCAGTACTGCGGTGCTGTCCAAAGCAAAAAAAATGATGCCGAAGCATCATTTTTTGATGGATAAAGTCCAATCCATTTCATTCGCTGCTCATGCCCCAACGCTCGTCAAGTGTCAATGTTTGGCCTTCATAGCGTGGAATAACATGAATATGCAAATGTTCATCAACCTGGCCAAATACCGCACCATCATTAAAGCCAATATGAAAACCTGTAGGATGGTAACGTAGCTTTAATTCATTACGGGCAAGCTCAAGCAGAGACATCAGGCTTTTGCGTTCTTTGTCCGTGATATCAAAAAAAGAACTGACATGACGTAAAGGAACAATCACTGAATGACCTTTGGATAAAGCATTTGGTTCGGGTAAAATGACCCCGAAATCATTTTTATCAATGATGTCATATTCATCAAAATTGCAATATGCACAATTATTTGTAGTCATTGTTATATCCTCTCTAAATTATCCATGTCAGTGGATCGGTAAAAATAGCCAAACGATCTTTACCTTCATTGTTATTCACCAAGTCGTGTTTTAAATAATTCATACATGGCAGATAAACCTTGTTGTTCGGCTGCTGCGTTATAGCCCAGATCAATACCATTGGCTTTGGCACGTTCGTCTGCCAGCGGGTTGCTAAAACCATGTTTAGCATCTTCGAAGACAATCACTTCATGCTCGACTTGAGCAGCATGCATCTCTTCTTTAAAGCGTGCGACATCGTCCAGGCTGACCATACTATCCAGTTCTCCGTGGAGCACTAAAATTTCAGCTTTTACCTGTCCGGGCTGTGCAGGGGTTTTCGGAGTTAAGTTACCATGGAAAGTCACCACAGCTTTTAAATCCGCACCAGAACGAGCTAGATCAAGTACCACTTTGCCGCCATAACAAAAGCCTATAGCTGCCAGTTTATCTGCATTTACTTCTTCTTGTGCAGCTAATGTGGCTAAACCTGAAGACGCACGGGTCACAATTGCTTCAGGATCTTCGAAGGTTTGCATCATCCATTCGCTGGCTTGAGGAACAGCTGTGGTGACTTTTTTATCTCCGTACATATCAATGGCAAGAGCGGCGTAGCCGTGTTCGGCAAGTTCACGTGCACGTTGTTCGGTGTAATCATTTCGTCCCCACCATTCTGGTGCCACAATAATGCCAGGGAGCGGTTTTTCCGATTCAGGTGCGGCAAAGTATCCGATCAAATGTGTTCCATCTGGGGCAGTGTACTGAATTTCGCGAGTTTTAATGCCGAGAGCCATGGATTCAATCCTTGTAATAAATAAAAAATGTCTGAATTAAAAAGTATAGAAAAGAATTTCTTTAATGATTGTACAACTTTGACGACATACTAAGATGCATAAATTGAAACATGCTTTTAATTCAGCAGAATATGTATCTAAATATTTAATAAATAAGGAGTTAATATTGTTTTTAGGTGTTGGGAAAAGAGAAAATAGATCGGCAGGATTTCAGAATAATGACCTCTTCCAGAACGGAGCGCAACATGTGCCAGAGTATCTCATCCATGCTAAAAATGGCGAGCAGTCATAACTGTTGGGGGAGTTTTAGATTGACCCACTCGCTATTTTGAAATGAGATAGTGACTGACCGATTACTTGCTGGATTTGGGCAATACTTCAAGCAGTTCGACATCAAAAATCAAGGTGCTATTCGGTTCAATCACATCGCCGGAGCCAATTTGACCGTAGCCAAGTTGTGCCGGAATGAAAAAGCGATATTTGGCCCCTTCGTTCATCAGCTGTAAGCCTTCCACCCAGCCTTGAATCACTTGGCTGACTTGAAATTCCGCTGGCTGGTTTCGGGCAATCGAGCTGTCAAACACGGTTCCATCAATGAGCCGGCCTTCATAATTGACTTTAACTACGGAATAGGGCTTTGGCGATTTTCCGTTGCCCTGTTTTAAAATCTGATACTGCAAACCTGATTTGGTGCTTTGAATACCTTCTTTTTTGGCATTGGCTGCTAAGAATTCCGCCCCAATTTTGGCATTGGCTTCGGCTTTTTGTTTTAATTCAATCAGCTGTTTTGCTTCACTTAGCTTTTTATGCTGATTCAAAACACGAGCCATTTCTTCATCCGTCAGGGCAGATTTAGCCCCTTGAGTGGCTGTCTTTAAACCCAGGATGAAAGCCTCCAAGTCTAAATCTTTAAATGATTCAGTATTGCTGCGTCCCATTAAGTAACCGAAGCTGTAACCAACTTGTTCTTTTAAACTACTGCTATTGGTCACCGTTTTTGCAAAACTTGCCGTTGTGCACATGCATAAACAAAGTAGTGTTATAGATGTTTTCATTTTCTTATCTCAAGATAAAGAAAGGAGAGCAACAGCTCTCCTTAAAATTTTTATTTTACTTTAATCAGTTCAACATCAAAAATCAGGGTGCTATTGGCAGGAATTGTGCCCGGAACACCTTGTTCGCCGTAGCCTAATTGTGAAGGAATATAAAGGGTGGCTTTACCGCCTTCTTTCATCAGTTGCAGGCCTTCAGTCCAACCGGGAATGACCTGATTAAGCGGGAATTCAATCGGTTGGCCACGTTCAATCGAGCTGTCAAATACCTTGCCATCGACCAGTTGGCCTTTGTAATGAACGGTAACCACAGAACTAGCAGTCGGCTGTTTACCTGTACCTTCTTTGGTGATTTTGTACTGCAAGCCTGAAGCCGTGGTTTTCACACCTGGTTTTTTCGCATTTTCAGCCAAGAAATTGTCACTTGATGATTGAGCTGTTTTGGCTTGGTCCAGCTGTTTCTGTTGCATCTCTTTTTGGAACTGCTGATAGGCTTGTTGAAGTTCTTGTTCTGTATAAGCCGGTTTATTACGAGCATGCCCTTCACGTACACCTGTAACAAAACTGTTAATGTCTAATTCAGGCGGGGTTTGATGTGCGACTTCATAACCGAGCGCATAACTGATTTTTTCAACAGCAGAGGCATTTTTTGATGCTTTTGATGTCACGGTAGCCGGGTTTTGAGTTGCATAATAAACAGGTACAAGTGCAGCACCGCCTAAAAGAACAGCGACAGCGATGGGTAAGGCTTTACTCATAGGTTTTCCCAAAATCATTTTATATTAAAAAAGTTGCATTAATTTTAGCAGACTTTTCTATGCAGCACGTTTCGAGCGAATCGTGGTGTACAGAAATCCAATATATTCTTATCAACCCAACTATTCTATAACAGGCTGAATATAGAAAACATTTCTCATACAATAAAATATCTGTTTTTTATTTCCATAAAAAATAAGCCTCAAAAGCAAAAGCCAGTGATTTCCCACTGGCTTTCAGCCTACAGCGCTTTAAACGATATCGATGAAAAAGATTTAATCATTGTCTTTTGAGGCTTTATAACCATAAGTATAGTTATAGCCATAGCCATAGCCATAGCCATAGCCATAGCCATAAGCGCCCGAGCCACGTTGAATATCATTCAAAATAAAGCCATTGACCTTAACATTGACTTGTTCAAAACGATTGACAGTTAATTCCAGTTCTTTCATCTGTGATTTTGCATATCGTGCGATGACTAAATTCACACCCGCATATTGTGAAATGATAATACCGTCTGTTACTGCCAGTACAGGTGGGGTATCGATAATAACGTGATCATAACGGGGTGAAATTTGTTCTAGAAGTTCCGAGAATTTTGCCGAACTTAAAAGCTCTGAAGGATTCACCGGACTTTTACCACGGGTAATTACATCCAGGTGGGGAACGTCAGTGGATTTAACAATACTTTCAAGTGTTTGTTGACTATTTAAATATTCAGCCAAACCGGATTGGTTGTCATGGTTGAAATACTTATGTAAATAACCACGACGCATATCACCATCAATAATTAATACCCGCTTATTACTTTGCGCCAAAATTGTCGCTAAGTTTGCTGAAATAAAAGATTTACCCACTTCAGGGGAAGGACCAGCAATCATGATGATATTGTTTTTGGCGTTGCTTAAAGCAAAGTGAATGGCAGTACGCATGCTACGTAAGCTTTCGATGGCAATATCATCGCTATTTTTAATGGCTAAAATAGGAATATGCTTTTTCTTTTTCAGAAGCTTAATCCGACTTTCTTGGATTGGTGAGCGGGGAACTGTGGCATAGACCGGTAAATCCAGTTCATTTTCAATTTGGTCGGCATCTTTAATCCCTGAATGCATCATACTGCGTAATAAAGCCAGTAATGTTCCCAAAAAACCGCCCAGGAAGATGGATAAAATCAGAATCTGGAATTTCTTCGGCGCAATTGGGTTAATTGGTAATATGGCTGTATCTACAACCCGGACATTGCCAATTTCACCGGCTTTGGCAATACGTAATTGTTGGTATGAGTTAAGCAGGGCGGTATAAAGCTGCTGTTTGACTTCAACTTCACGGTAAAGCTGCAAATAGCGGCGTTGCAAATCTGGTAACTGTTTTAAGGTGCCGTTCAGCTCGGCAATTTTCTTATTAATTGCACCCAGTTGAGCATTCATTTGCTCCATCACCGGATGTTCATTGGTGTATTTTGCAGAAGCTTCCGCCAGTTTCTGCTCCAGTTCAGCTTTGGAGGTTTCAAGCTGAATGCTCTGGGTTAAATACAGTTCGGATTCTTTAGTCACATCAACAGTATTATACTGTTGGCGGAATTTGTTGAATTCGCGTTCAGCTACATCAAGCTGCTGTTTTAATTCTGGTAACTGCTCTTCAAGAAATTTAAGCGTTTGTGCGGTTTCAGCGGAGCGACGTTCAATATTTTGGTGGCTATAGGCAACCAGAATTGAGTTAAGGACTTTGGTAATATGCTCTTTGTCTTGACCTTGATAATTTAGGCCCAAGATGCCGGTCAGTTTGCCTTTTTCGGCCACAGAATAGTTATTTGTGATTGAACCCATTGCTGCGGGTAAAGACATTTTTTGAATATTATAGCTGTCTTTTAATGGGTCTTGAGTGTAAATGGCAACTTTCCAGGTTCCGGATGCTGAGCTGTGTTGGCTCTCCTGGTTGATCGGACCACTAATAACCACTTGCTGGGTTGCTGTATCTGTTAGAGTGAATTTATTGTCATTAAAATTAAGCAGCAAATTTTTGTCTAAATAGTCAGGTGGAACTTCAAACTTGCGAACCTCAAAGGACTGGGCATCATCCTTAAATAAAACAGATTTGTTTTGATATTGGGTTTGATAATCATGGGGGTGTAATAAACGATCAAAAAAACTGTTTTCTGTGCCTGAAATTTTTAAATCGAGATTTAAGTTTTTAATAACAGAACCCAGTACCAAACGGGATTTGAGCAGTTCTATTTCAGCTTGAGCTGGTTGCTTCTGCTCAATCATATTGGATAAATCACCCAATAAAGCAGCAGAGGTTCCCTTACTTTCCTCTACTTGTACCAGGGCATCCACTGAATAGGTATCCGGCGTTGTTTTTAAATACAGCAGTGCAGAAACCAGACTTAAAATGATGCAGAGTGCTATCAGTTTCCATTGCGCAATCAGTGAAAAGAAGAGTTCTTTTAAATCAATAGTATCTTCAGTATTGGTATTTTGGCTCATAATTTTGCTATCAAAAAGTTAAATATGTTGTGTCCAGTCGCTAATACAATCCCGTATTAACTGACAGGTTTCATCAAAGACCAATTGCTCATGCTGGTAAGGGTCAGGAACGTTTCTGCCTTGCCAATGCCCTAAGCGGAAAGTTTTTCCTTTCGCAAAAGGCCAGGTCTGCTCTATATGCTTTTGCTGATTTTGACTCATGACTAGAATCAGATCGGCCTTTTTAATCAAATTGGCATTCAGTTTTTTGGCAATATGCGCGCTCATATCAATGCCTAGGCGCTGCATACACAGGCTAGCTTTTTGATCTGCAGCATGACCGGTTAAACCGGAAATACCTGCAGACTCAATATGCAGTTGCGGATACTGTTGTTTTAAGAAATATTCAGCCATCGGACTACGACAGATATTGCCTACACAAACCACGAGAATATTCTGAATTTGCATTATTGCCCCAGGCGATCCAAATTATAAAGTGCATTCGAGAAAGGAATAATTTGGTTGACCACACGTTGCCAGCGGGCTAAACCTGAAGCATCGACATAGACAATATCATTGCTGCGCATTTTGAATTTATTGGCCAAACCAAAATCGGCAATACTGGTTAAATCTAGTTGATACACTTCTGTGGAGGTATCTACAGCATTGCTACGGACGACATAAATTTTACTTCGACTTGCAGACAGCGGATTTAAACCTAAACTTTCACCTAAAACATCACTTAAACTCATACCTTGATCGCGCATTGGCAGGGATTGGTTTTTACCCGATTCACCCATGACGTAAATTTTTTGGTTTTCACGTGAATTGACATATAAAGTGTCATTGGGTTGGATCAGCAGGTTATGTAAGGACAGTCCGGCTTTTTCCAGCTCAATACTATTGAGCTGATAGCTCCGGCCCTGTCTGACCAAGGTAATCGAGGTGTTATCGCCTTGTTGCGTATTCACCCCACCTGCCATGCCTAAAGCGGTATATACACTGACAGGTTGATCACTGAGCGCAAATTGTCCACCTTTCATCACATTGCCTTGTACCGAAAAGCGTTGACCTTGATAAGACAATACCCGGGCAATCACATCCGGTGTTTTTAAATAACGAGACAGCTGGTTGCGTAATTCCTGATTAACCTGTGTTAATGATTTTCCTGCTGCTTTATAACGGCCAATCATAGGAAACTGGATATAGCCATTTTGGTCAATTTGATAACCATTGGCCTGAGCAGATTGTTCACTACTAATTGAACTTGTAGGCGGGGTTATGTCTGGATAAGCCCAAAGATAAATAGAAAGAATATCTCCAGGACTCAATTTATAATTTTTATGGGAAGTATGAAATAAATGGGCATAATCCTGACGAATATTAATTTCAGCCGGCTGCACGGCAAACAGCGATTCTTGAGTGAGTTTGATTACATTGACTTGAGTGCCCAAATCCGTTTGATAAACCCCTTCACTAGGTAAATCATAAGTTTGTAAACCAGAAGTGATTGCACAACCAGTCATTCCTAAACTCAGTGCAAACATAACGCTATAACGGTAGTAACTCACTCGAAATCCTGTTTATAAAAATAATTTGAAATTAATATATGGGCGTAACTTGTCCAATAAATGAAATTTGAACAATAATATTTTATACCATTAATGTTTTGTTACCTAGTCTAAGATGTTGTTGAATCGTAAGATGTTGGGTATAGGTGTGGAAATACTACTGGGTTATCTTTAAATAAGAAATAGCAAGAAAATTAAATTTATTTATTGTGTGATGTTTTTGGCGTTTATCAACCCTGATTTTAAGATTGGCATAAATTGCCCGTTTGAATGATCTCTCCTATAAAGACAATATTTTACAATTAAAATTACTGCAATTTCTGTTATATTATAATGCTATTTACAACGTCACGATGATCAAGAATTCATCGATCGCATAGGCTTCTATATGTTACAACTCTCTGAACTGAAAATAGCAATTATTGGGCTAGGTTATGTCGGTTTACCCTTAGCTGTAGAGTTTGGAAAACAGGTTTCTGTTGTTGGTTTCGATATTCATCAAAAGCGTATTGATGAATTAAAAAGCGGTCAAGACCATACCTTAGAGGTCTCACCTGAAGAATTAAAACAATCTACTTATTTAACCTATACTGCAAATCTAGAAGATCTAAACGACTGCAACTTCTTTATTGTTACCGTACCGACCCCGATTGATGAATATAAACAGCCGGATCTGACGCCACTGGTCAAAGCCTCGCAAAGTATTGGTAAAGTTCTGAAAAAAGGCGATATTGTTGTTTATGAGTCAACGGTTTATCCGGGAGCCACTGAAGAAGTCTGCATTCCTGAATTGGAAAAAGTATCCGGTCTAAAATTCAATCAGGATTTCTTTGCGGGTTATAGCCCAGAGCGCATTAATCCGGGTGACAAATTGCACCGCGTGACCAATATTCTTAAAATCACTTCAGGTTCTACGCCTGAAGTCGCGGATTTTGTCGATCAGGTCTATAACCTGATTATTGAAGCCGGCACTCATAAGGCATCCAGCATTAAAGTGGCTGAAGCGGCAAAGGTGATTGAAAATACCCAGCGGGATGTCAATATTGCGCTGATTAATGAGCTGGCCTTGATCTTCAATAAAATGGAGATTGATACTGAAGCGGTACTTGAGGCTGCAGGCACGAAATGGAACTTCCTGCCGTTTCGTCCGGGTCTGGTCGGCGGGCACTGTATCGGGGTCGATCCGTACTATCTCACCCATAAAGCGCAAGCGATTGGTTATCACCCTGAAA
>NZ_VPCP01000046.1:0-28822 GCF_013418145.1 Acinetobacter sp. YH12201
TCGTCACCAGCAAGCTAGGTCGGCTATATTACACTAGATATTCTCAGTGTCAATCAGTAATTCAAATTGTTTTAAACTTTCTTTCTAAAACCCAATCTTAACACTTCGTGCTAAGTTGCTGTTTTATTAGAAGTTTTAATCTTCATCACCGCCGATGGATGTGCATTCTACAGCATTTTAATGTGCTTGCAACTCCTTTTTAAAAGGAGTTGAATCGGGTGTCTATTTTATAAACCAGAAAATAAATAAGTATATGTTTTATATAATTAAATTATTTAAATAAAAATATTCATTATTTTATTTAGAAATGTAACTTCAACCTAAAACCATGAAAAATATAAATTTTATAAAATAAAAAACCAAAAAAGCAGGAGAATACTCCTGCTTTTTGCCTAATTTAAAGACAAATTAGAACTTCATACTCACCCGTGCCCAATAGTTACGTCCAATATTGTTAAACTGTTCATCACTATCAAAACCAAAGCCAGCACTGCCAGCTTTATTTAGATGCTCGGTATAGGTTTTATCAAGCACGTTATCAATACCGACTGACAAATCAACACCATCTCGTAAATGATAAGTTCCATTTAGGGATAAAGTGGCAAAACCTGCGCTTTCCTTAAAGTCCTTACCAACAATATTGCCTTGATTCTGGCTGACACGGCTTTGATCATCCACTATTCTCCATAATGCACCCAGAGTATAGTTGTCTTGAATATAACGTAAGTTGATACGTGCCTCTAAAGGTGCTATCTGTGGTAACGGTGTATTGTCTGTGGTATTTTCACCCCACGCATACATCGCACTCACATCCGCCTGAATTGCATCGGTAAACTGATAACCAATACCCGCTTCTGCACCGGCAATGGTTGCATCCACATTACGTGAATCTGCTGCATTGGCCATCATACTGGTCATCTTGGTTGGATCATAAGTCATCAAGATAAAATCATTGATTAGCCCGGCATAAGCTGAAGCCCAAGTATTTAATGCACCATGCTGATGCTGATAACCTAAGTCCAATTGTAAGGTTTTTTCAGTATCTAAGCGTTTGAAGGTATGCATCGTACCTTCATAATCAGTTCTAAAAAGTTCCCAATAATCCGGCATGCGTTCAACATAGCCAAGACCAAGATAGCTTTTGGCATTATGATCTGGATGCTGGCTTTCTAAGCGTAAAAAGGCACTTGGTATGGTCTCAGTCCGCTTCACCCCTTTTGCAAGTTTTTCCACACTAACATCATCAACGCGTGCACCACCGACCAACTTATGTTGTTCAGTCATCTGATAGCTTAGTTCACCAAATGCCCCATAGGAATTAAACTTCATATCTGTCTTCACTGGCATAGTCATCATGGCAGAGCTCATCCCACCAGCATGATGGTTTTGCTGTGAATCCACACCTGATACGAGTTGAAACTTGTCCCATTCACTGGTCATTGCAAGACGGGTATTCAGCGTACGGCGCGTAACATTCATGGATTTATCAGCAGCAGGAACGTCTCGTAAGCTATAGTTATCCATGACATGATCGTTAAAGTTGTAATTGATTTGCCCTTCAACTTTTTTAATCACATCATTGATATTCTTTTTCTCAAATCGCAAGCCTAGACTTTCCCTGGCAAATTTAGAGCCATCCATATCACGTCCTGCATACACCACTTCACCGTCGGCTTTTCCCCCACTCAGTTCGATCCATGTATTTTCGTCCGGTGTCCAACCCAATGCAACATCGGCATTCCAGCGTTCCCAGTCCGATGGAACAGTGGTACCATCACCATCTTTATAACTATCCGACACAGAACGATTGGTATTCAGGCGGATATATTTTTTTTCATCGCCGATTGCCGTTTCCACATTCTGATCCAGACGACCATAAGAACCGAGCAGCACACTGGCCTGACCACGATAATTTTTTTCAGCCGTTAATTCAGTTTCCGGACCACGCTCAAAAATAACCGTCGCAGCCGAACCGGTATTGGCATATTGCACCGTTTGTGGCCCTTTGATCACCGAAATCCGGTCATAACTTTCTGGGGAAATATAAGATGTCGGTGAATCCATACGACTTGGACATGCCCCGAGGTTTTCCGTACCATCGGTCAAAATTTTAATCCGTGAACCAAACATACCACGGAAGGTCACATCCCCATTGGTTCCGGCACCGCTATTGACTGAACTAAAACCGACAATACTTTGCAGATAATCTGCACCATCTGTCGCCGGAATCGGCTGGATCGGCTGTTTGGGATCGGCATGCACAATCAAACCATTGGCATCATTGCCCTGATGAGCAGTTACCACAATCGGCGCTAAGGTTTGAACAGTAGTCGTTTGTTGCTCGGCAAATACAGCCGCTGAATAACCGGCAACACAAATCGCAGCCGCAAGTGGCTGTAAAAAGAATTTTGGCTGAGCCATTTTCAATCTCACTAATACATAAATATGAGCTGCGGTTGAAGCAGCGCAAGGGCTAGAGTCAGTCAAGACCCGAAAATACCTTTTGATTTATGCAAATAGTGGTGGGGCTCGCCCTTGGGGCAGAAGAAAGAGTCGCTGTAAAACAAACCAGACATGACTAAAAGTCTTCTGGAATGCCAATAAGCGTACTTGAATACGGTCTAAAACTTCTTTGACCTCCAGTTCAGGAGGCAAAACCAAATTACCGTAGACAGTACAATACTGACATTGATGATCGGCATCTTGATGGCTATGTTCTACAGACTGCTGTTGATGATCTTGATGCAACTGATGATGTGCATGTGTGGATGCGGAAATGTACGGTAAAGCAGGTTTTTGCAATAATGCACGCGTAATGGTTTCACAGACCGGAGCAATCTGATATTGCTTCGGCAGCAAAGGCTGTAAAAACACAGCAATCTGTAAAAATACGGCTATACAAGATAGCGGTAGACCACTACGAAAAAGCACAGGCAAATCCTAAAATTTGTCGGCGGCCAGTATAACAAAGCCCAATTTAAATTGGGCTTTTTTTTAAACTATTTAATCCGGAAGTTGTATGGATTAGCGTTTCACCGCGACTTTTTCTTTTTGGCGCTGACGCACTACTTTTTCCACTTTTTCACGTGCACGTTGACGTTTTAAAGGCGATAAATAATCAACAAATAATTTACCATTTAAGTGATCCATTTCATGTTGAATACAAACAGCGAGAAGTTCGTCTGCTTCCAGCTCAAATGATTGACCCTCAAGGTTAATTGCCTCGATTTTTACACGTGACGGACGCTCAACTTTATCGTATATTTGGGGCACTGACAGACAGCCTTCTTCATAAGGCTGAGTTTCTTCAGTTAATGGCGTAACTTTGGGATTAATAAAGACCATGGGTTGATCTTTATTTTCAGATAAATCCATGACTATCAGCTGAATATGACGATCCACCTGTGTAGCAGCCAAACCGATACCTGGGGCTTCATACATGGTTTCAAGCATATCGGCTACGAGCTGACGAATTTCATCAGTAACTTCTTCGACTGGTTTAGCAATGGTACGCAGACGGGGATCCGGGAAACTTAAAATAGGTAATAAGGCCATACGGTGTCCTCACTTATGCCATTGATCAAAAAACAAAATGAAGGAATGCTTCATCAAAAAAATGTGTGTAATATCGTTATTATAACGCAACTACATACATAATTTTAGGAATTATGATAATGAAAAAGGTTTTGAAGGGCATGCCAACTTTTAGTGCCTTGGGGTTTAAAAAACAATTGTTGGCACTTGCCGTATGTGTAAGTGTTGGGGCCGGCATGGTCAGCATTGCTGAAGCAGCACCTGCTCGTAATATCAATCCACCTGCATTAAAAGCCGGAGCACCACAAGTTTATGTGGTGAAAAAAGGCGATACTTTATGGGATATTTCCAAAAGATTTTTGAAGAATCCAGTACGTTGGCCTGAAATCTGGGCCAGCAATAAACATGTGAAAAACCCACACTGGATTTTCCCGGGCGACCGCCTGCTCATGTGTACCTATAACGGCAAACCAATTATTGGTAAAGATGAAGGTGATGGCTGTGAAGGGATTATCCGTCGTTATACCGGTGGCACCAAGTTACAACCTCAGGTTCGGGTAGAATCATTAAACAATGCCATTCCAGTCATTCCGCTGGAACACATCAAGCAGTGGTTAGAACGCAGCACCATTGTTGCACCTGAATCCATCACAGGTACGCCATACATTTTAGGCACGGCGGACCAACGTGTTCTGGCGGCTCAAGGTCAAACAGTATATGCGCGCGGTAATGGTCTGGAAGTGGGCCAACGCTATGCCGTTTACCGTGAAGGTGAACCGTATATGTTTACCGATGCAAAAGGCAAAAAATACAATGCCGGTCTTGAATTGATTCAGGTGGCATCTGGCATTGCCATCCGTGGTGAAAATGACATTACTACGCTTGAACTGACAGATACCTATAATGCTGAAGTTCGTCGTGGCGACCGTGTATTGCCTGAATACGATCCAATGCTTCCAACCTTATTCTACCCAACCAATGCTGAAGATGTGGTTGCCGGTGGCCAAGTGGTTCGCGTGATGGGATCAATTGGCACTGCTGCGAAACACAGTGTAGTGACGATTGACCGTGGTAGTTTGCAAGGCGTTCAAGCTGGACAGGTATTGACGGTGAGCCAGAAAGGCGAAGTCGTGACTGACCCGAAAACCAAAGAGCGTATTCAACTCCCTGGACAGCACATTGGTAACATCATGGTATTCAAGAGCTTTGATAACCTGAGTTATGCCTATGTACTGGATAGCGAATTGCCAATTAAAGTCGGTGCTGGCATCCAGCCACCACTAATGGATGAATAATCCTTCAATCAAAATAAAATAAGGCTGAGATTCAGCCTTATTTTTTAAACAATAATTTAAACAATAAAAAGAAGATATCTTTAAAGGTCTCGTTATGCTCAATTCCTTAAGCGCCTTGCAGCTGGATTACATTCGTTTATGGTTTCTGGTACAGCACTCTCTGCCCAGCTTTTATAAAATCCAGGAATACTATACCCATCTGGCCGAAGCAACACAGCCTGACCAAATTGAAACATGGCAAAAACTTGGCATTCACAAAAATCATATTCAGCGGCTGCGAGATTTTCATCTTCCTGAATCACAGCGGCAATTTCAGCATTGTATTGATCTGATTCAAAAACAGAGTGATTTTGTACTGTTGCAGGATGATGCACACTACCCGCAGCAACTACTGCCCTATGCCGATAAGCCGCCGATCCTGTTTGGCCAGGGCAATGTCCAAACCCTGTTACAAGCACAAATTGCCATTGTCGGTAGCCGTAAACCCAGCAATCACGGACGCCAGGTGGCCTATGACTTTGCTTATTATCTCAGTGAAAAAGGCTTTTATATCAGCAGTGGCTTGGCACAAGGCATTGATGAAGCCGCCCATCAGGGTGCTTTGCAGCACAATCGCACCATTGCCGTGATGGGTACAGGCCTAGACCTGACCTATCCCAGTCAAAATCAGCCGTTGCGACAGCAGATTCTTGCTCAGGCCGGTACGGTAATCACCGAGTTCTTACCCGGAACCCCTCCTTTACAGCAGCATTTTCCGCGGCGCAACCGCATTGTCAGTGCCTTAAGCCTCGGCGTGATTGTGGCAGAAGCTGCACTGAAAAGTGGTTCTTTAATCACGGCGAAATGGGCAGCGGAACAAGGCAAATTGATCTTTGCCATTCCAGGACATATTTATAGCGAGCATCATCAAGGCTGCCATCAACTGATTCGTGAAGGTGCCATTTTAGTGGATCATCCTGAACAGGTGATTGAAGATCTGGCCCTGCCGACACAATGGCATACGCAACAGCACAGCGAACAGGCCAGCAAACTTGCCCCTTTGGATACCCAACCCGAACTGCCAGCGCATTTAAGCGTTTTGTACAATCAGCTAGACTGGATCGGACAACATCTGGATGAACTGGTCATTCAACTGCAGTTAGACATTGCCACCCTGACCAGTCAATTGATGGAACTGGAATTACTTGGCTTGTGCACCCAACAAGCTGGCATGTATCTACGTTGTCGTCCAGGCAAATAAGGTTCACAATAGCGCTTTAATCAATTTGAAGAGAAAGGTCTGATGATTAGCACCTCTGTTGCCGAAGCTGCTCAATGTTTAAAACAGGGACATGTTTTAGCATATCCCACAGAGGCAGTTTGGGGCTTAGGCTGTGATCCTTTTAACGAACAAGCATTCCTGGAAATTCTACGTTTAAAGCAACGTCCCATTGAAAAAGGGGTAATTCTCCTGGCAGCACAAATTGCACAGGTAGAACATCTGTTAAAACCGCTGACTGCGGAAATGCGCCAACAGGTCATTGATTCATGGAGTCATCGCTCTCCGACTGAACGTGCAACCACCTGGCTGTTACCTGCAGGTAACCATATTCCGGCATGGATTAAAGGCAACCATCCCAAAGTAGCGGTGCGGGTCACTACCCACCCCTTATGTGTCGCACTGTGCAATGCCTTTAACGGTTTTATTGTCTCGACCAGTGCCAATCCTGCAGGAGAAAACCCTGCCCGCTCCCTTCAGGAAGCCAGCCAATATTTTTCCAGCCAGGTAGATTATTTAAATGGCGATTTAGGTTTAAGCAAAGAACCTAGCCGTATTGTGGATGCTGAAACAGGTGAAGTGATCCGCGCTTAATGCGGATCATTTTGATATAATACGGGCTGAATATTATTTTCAGGCAAAAAAAAGCTCAACCATATAGGGATGGTTGAGCATAAAAAGGATGTGCATAAATCACATCCAGAGGGTATGTAAATCTGGTTGCGAAGGTTTAAAGATTGTTAAGAATAACTTAAACATTCACGATATAAATATTATGTAATAATTAATTTCTTTATACAAATATATTATTTATCTTAAAAGGCAGCTAAAAACTATCAAATATTTATCACTTTTTATTAATAATTTAAATTATCTTACTATTTTTTAATTATCTTTTAGCTAAATATCCATTTTAAATACTTTTTTAAAACTACGACTCAGACTTTATTTCCATAAGAATTAATGATAAAACCAGTTTATTTGTCTGTTTTTTAATCTATTATTTTTACGTTTATGCATTTAATTTTGCTGTTGTTACTACCCGATCTTTCTTTTGAGCCAATAAAATACCCAATAAAATGACCAGACCACCGATGCTGTGATACATGGTCCATGCTTCACCTAACCACAGATTGGCAATAATGGCCGTACAGACCGGCATTAAATTCATAAAAATACTGGTGCGATTCGGTCCGATCATCTGTACCGCCAACATCCAGACCAATGGTGCAATCAAAGATGGGAAAATACCGGCATACAGCACACTGCTTACATTGTGTTGATCAATTGTATCCAGCCCCAAGTATAAAACGAAGGGAAAATGGTAAAGCAAGGCAAAAATAATCTGAACATAAAGACTGATCAGCAAGGGAATCTGCAGTTGCCATTTTTTCAGGAAAACGCCATAAAACGCATAAAAAAATACCGCCAGTACCATCATGATATCGCCCGGATGTCCACCAGATTGCAGCAGATGGGTAAAATTTCCCTGAGCCATGACATAAAGCAAACCGGCAAAAGACAGCATGCTGCCTACAACGGCAAAACGGTTAGGCATATCCTTCAGCATGAGCATGGACACAAAAATGGTAAATACCGGAATAAAGGCATTGATAATGCCCATGTTAGTCGCAGTGGTATAATGCGCTGCGCTATAGCCCAACCCTTGATACAGCACCATACCAAAAGCACCAAGAACGGCGAGCTGCTTCCAGTGTGTCAAAACCAGCTGATGTTCACGCCAGACCTTGCCCAGCATAAACGGGGTTAAGACGATAAAAGCTACCAGCCAGCGATAGAAACTGATGCTAACCGGAGAAATATAGTCCGCCACATAACGGGTTACAGTAATGTTCATCGACCAGATTAAAACTGCAAGTAATGGCAAAACAAATGCCCACCAGACTGTTTTGTGTTGCTGTGTCATGCCCTGTACCCTGCTTGAATGTTCAGTTTTTATTTTTACTGAAGTCTGAAATAATTAGAATATCGAATTTCAGACATTAATACTGCGCTCAGGACACTGAAGCATTGGGTTGTGACGATTGAAATGACACCCAAGATCTTTCAGGCATGAATATACGCATACATAAAAATCAAGGATATTCACATGCTCCAGCAGATTCAAAACTATATAGAAGTGGATGAATTCTTTTATCAGAAAGATGAAATTATTGCGCCACACAGTTCATTATGGGGTGATTTCAATTTTAGTCTGAATGGTATTTTGGAATATGAAATTGAAGGACAAATTTATCTGTCGCCACCGAATTATGGTCTCTGGCTCCCTCCACACACAGCACATACCTCTATCGCACTAGATGAACAAATCACCCACTATATCTGTATTCGAGTACATCCTTGCTTATGTCAGCATTTTGCAGCTTGTACCAAAACCTTAAGTATTCGCCCCTTTCTTCGGCATTTGGTACATGAAATCTTAGAGCAAAAACAACAGGGTAGAACCACACTACATTATCAGCATTTATTACTGGTACTGATGGATCAACTAAAAACTGCAGCGGCATATGATCACTATTTACCGCAAACCAACCATGTTTTGCTTAAGCCGCTATTACAGCAATTGGCCAATCCACAGCTATTTCACAAGAGCTTGCAGCAACTTCTCAGCGGCTCGCCTATGAGCGAACGACATTTACTGCGCTTGAGCCAGCAAGAATTACAATTGAGCTTATCGGAATGGCGCAATCGGGCTAAAATTTTATATGCGATCGCTCAAATTCGCCAAGGCATGACCGTGAAAAAATTGGCCTATGAGCTGGGTTATCAACACAGTTCCAGCTTTATTGAGTTTTTTAAACGCTATACCGAACAAACACCTGCACAACTGCGTGATATCTAATACTTACATGAACTTAAATAACTGCTTTGCAATTTGCAGCAGCTTAACAACAAAAATGCCCTAGTCAGGGGCTAAACTCCTATGCCATTTTGATGACAGCACTCTATTAAAGGGAGTCTCTAGCATATATTTCTTAACGTCTTTAATGTTTTAGGTCTGATGTTGTCATTGGATCTATAAGGATGCGCTATGAAAACACCCTTACTGGCTTCACTCTGTGTTGCCACTCTGGCATTAACGGCCTGTGATAAAAAACCAAATGAAGCACCCGCATCGTCAGCAGCTACCAGCGCTTCCCCTGCAGGTACACAACCTGCAACTGCAGCACTGAGTACAAACAATATCAAAGATATTAAAAATGATTTAATTGAAATCCAGACCCTCTCCCAAAATCGCTCCAAAGAGGCTTTAGACTTGCAAAATAAAGCCAATCAGGCTGCGCAAAAAAATGATAAAGCCGCACTAAATACGATCATTGCAGAAATGCAAACCTATATTGCGAACTTTAACCGGGATCTGGATGCTTTAGCCCTGAAAAGTACCGAGCTAGACAAAGTACGTGGCAAAATTAAAGAATCCAATAATCTGGGTATCGAACTTTCTGAAGAAAGTATTGCCGAAAAACCGGATATGAAAAAAATTGCTGAACTGCGAGACCGGGCAACGCAATTGCAAAAAGAACTGGTCGCCGACATGCAGGCTCTGGAAAACAAAGTCAAAACTGCACAATAAGGTATTGCATGATAAAAACAGGTCGATTGGCCTGTTTTTATTTACCCTGCATGAAAGATTACCATCCAGATCTCAATAAAGACTTGTCGATCGACACAATAAGCTTTAAAACAAAGCAGTCATTCAAATTCAAATATTCAAGGACTTTCTCATGAGCCAATCTGTTTATGATATTCCGGTCAAGACCATTGCCGGACAGGACATCACCTTAAATCAATATGCAGGCAAAGTATTGCTGTTGGTGAATGTCGCCTCTAAATGCGGTTTAACCCCGCAATATGAAGGCTTAGAAAAACTGTATAAAGAAAAGAAAGACCAAGGGCTGGAAATTTTAGGTTTTCCTGCCAATAATTTCCTGGCTCAGGAACCGGGTTCTGATGCAGAAATCCAGGAATTTTGTTCTTTGAATTATCAGGTGGATTTTCCGCTATTTTCTAAAATTTCCGTAGCAGGTGAAGATAAGCATCCACTTTATCAAACCCTGACTCAGGCCATTCCTGAACGTATTGGCGAAGGACCTTGGTGGAAAGATCTGGTCGATTATGGCCTGACTCCAAATGAGCCGCCTGAAGTGTTATGGAACTTTGAAAAATTCCTGATTAATAAAAAAGGTGAAGTGGAAGCCCGCTTTGCCCCGGACATCACAGCCGATGATCCGCGTATTGTTGATGCGATTAATGCTGAACTTGCCAAATAAAAGTATGCTCTAAACCGGCCGGCTCAGCGTGTTTAATTCAGGCTGAAGTCGGCTTTATTTTTCTCTAATCATCTTAACTTTCAAAAAACTGTCCAGACATAAGTCTGTTGAACATGACCCAAAACTGAACGAACATCAGGCTATTTCTATCAGCAATTTTTATCATCATATCGGTGAAATAACCTGCCGCATGAATGAGATGCCAGGCAAAATCATCACCAGACAGAACACGCTACTGACGAATAATGAAAGCCGATTGCCATACCACTTTGAAAATTCCCGATCAGCCAGCAAAGGGACATCGGAGCTGGTTGTCCCCAGAAATTAGCAGATTCAAATCAAGGAAGGGATTCAGAGAGTTGCATGCCATTCATGCTTCAGAGCAGGCAGCAAATTACATTTATACAATAGATTATTCACGTTTTCTCTTTAACTTAAAGGTGAAATAAAAATATTGGCTGACAGCTATTTTAAGCGTAGGTAAACCCATGAAAAAACTAGTACATGCTGGACTCTTTGCTTTAACCACTACCGTGCTGGCAGCACCTGCAGCAATCGCTGCGCCACCTGCTCATGCCCATGAAAATAACAACCATGCCCAAAATATGCATCCGGGTGACACACATGGCCAACAGCACGCTGAACAGCGTCATCATGAAGTCGTACAAAACCGGGTTTTAAAACCATCCCACGACTGGAAAGCCGGTCAAGCCCTTCCTTCACATTATTATGGTAAAGGCTACGCAATTGATCATAAACGTTATAAAAATCTGAGTAAACCGGGCAAAAATCAGCGCTGGATTCGCGTCAATGGCGACTATGTACTGATTAACACGCTCAATCACAGTATTGTGAAAATTATGACAAATTGAGCTTAGTCATTTATGTAAAGTTAAGAGCGCTGCAGCGCTCTTTTTTAATAACTCAAGCACTTATATTCAAAATATTTGTTATCACTTTGCAACAATTAGTTTTTTCTCCACATTCTGTCCCTATATTGTGAGGTATTGATTGAAGCTGAAATGAAAGAGATATGAAAAAATTCATCCAAAATGCGGTTTCTCCTTTTGTGATGTTTAGTGCGGGCCTTTTGCTGATTGGTTGTGAACAAGCCAGTACACCGGATTCAACTGAAAATGAAACATCCAGCGAAGTCTCCGAACAGGTCTCTACCCCGTCAGCTACAGAAGCCTCAGCTAATAAAACCGAACTGAAAAGCGGAAACATGTTTTATATTGTCCGCGATGTTGCCGATATGCAATTGAAAACCGGTGACTATATTGAACAGCTCAAACAGAGCCAATCGGATTTAGAAGCGGCTGTTTCCAATCATGATCAGCAGCAATTACAAAGCACTGCAGAATCCTTAAAAGCCCAGTTAAAAGGTTTTGATCAGGCTCTCAGCAGCTTGAACCTGAAAAGCCAGGAAATTGATTCGATTCGTCAAAATGTAATGCAGGCCAATCAGCAAGTACTAGCCACCCCGTTTTTAAATGGCAAGATCGACTTGACTCAGGTCGATTTCAAGAAAATTGAACAACAAATGGGTACGATCCAGACGGAAATGATTAAACTGGCCGGCATGATGATTCCTGCAGGTCAGCATGATTCAGGTTCAAGTGAATCAGATCAGGAAAGTTAATTCTCCTATAGAGAAAGCCTCTAAAAATAAAGACCAATTCAGCGGTCCTGCAGAATTGGTCTGTTTAAATTGAAGATTAAAGTCTCATATCAATCACGATACGGCCATCAATTTTACCCTGCTCCATACGCTCAAAAATATCGTTAATATTCTCAAGCGGTTCTACATGGATATGCGCCTTGACCTTGCCGCGCGCTGCAATATCCAGTGCTTCTTTCAAGTCCAGACGCGTTCCAACAATCGAGCCGCGCACGGTAATCCCTTCCAGCACCATATTAAAAATCGACAAGTCAAAGGTTCCCGCTGGTAAACCGTTTAAAACCATAGTGCCACCACGACGAACAATTGCCACAGCCTGTTCAAATGCCTTTGGCGATACCGCGGTCACCAAAACACCGTGACAACCCTCACCCGTGGCTTTCATGACTTCTTCCTTGACATCCACTTTCAGGGCATTAATGGTCACATCGGCACCCAAGTTTTTGGCCAATTCCAGTTTAGAATCATCCACATCAATTGCCACCACATTAAAGCCCATGGTCTTAGCATACTGAATTGCCACATGACCTAGGCCACCAATCCCGGAAATGGCGACCCAGTCCCCGGTTTTGGCCTCTGTCATTTTCAAACCTTTATAGACTGTCACGCCAGCACATAAAATCGGAGCAATTTCCAGCAGATCGACACCTTCAGGAATCACGCCGACGTAGTCACCATCTGCCAGACAATATTCAGCAAAACTGCCATTCACTGAATAACCCGAATTTTGCTGTTTCTTGCACAAGGTTTCCCAGCCTGCATAGCAATGATCGCAATGACCACATGCCGAATACAGCCACGGAACACCTACAATATCTCCCACCTTTAAATGCTCTACACCCTCACCGACCTCTATGACTTCACCCACACCTTCATGGCCGGGAACAAAAGGTAAAGTCGGTTTTACCGGCCAATCCCCATGCATGGCATGCAGATCGGTATGACAAACACCTGTTGCAATAATTTTCACCAGTACTTTGCCCGGACTGATTTTCGGAATTTCCAGTTCTTGTATTTGCAGCGGCTGGTTAAATGCCGTAACCACCGCGGCTTTCATTGTATTCGCCATATTGATGTTCTCCATATTACGCATACTGAGAAGACTCTTGTTAGAGGAGCCACAGCCCTACTACCCTACTATATAGAACAATAAATAATCAAAATGAGTGGATTTGTATCGGATTTGATTACTTTAGATGTGTTTGCCGTTCAGCAGTACAAGGTGTGCCGGCTCTAAAATGATTGTTTCTTATTTTGAAGCTGATTTGAAAAAAATCACTGGTAAGACTATAAATAACAGCAAGGCATAGCCGATCTTGCTAAAGTCGGGATTCGGGCAACGGATAAGAACTAGAAATGTCGCGTTTAACTCAGATTATTAATGAGATTTATAGAGAGTAAACAAATTATTAAGGGTGATTTTTCATCTTAGCAACGAGGTTCATTCTTACCGACTCATGGATTTTACTGTACACGCCATTGTTTAAAAGCAGCCTGCATCGCTTGTTTTTCTTTAGATGAGGCTAGACGACTTTCCATAACAGAAAAATCACCTTTATACGCTGCAGCAACCATAGATTTTGCCAGTTCCTCGATACTCTTTCGACCGTACTGTTTATAAGCCAGGATTTCATCTTGCGTTAAAACCAAGTCCCAGCAGGATACGACCGAACTCATATCCACTGCAATGCTGAGATAATAATGCTCAAAGTCTTGGTAAAGTTCCCAAAAGTGCGGTTCATGTTCGATAAGGTTCATCTAAAACCATAAGCGTTCAAAGTAGATACTTTTAATCTATACCCAATACCTGCTTATAAGCTATGCAACTTTAGATATTATTTTTGCACTATTAAAATAAAATAGAAATTGTTTGGCTTGAAATAACCCGGCAAAAGCCAATTTTCCTGAAGTAAAAACATGCGCATGGGTAATCTAAAAAGGTAGAGATATAAGCTGGAAGTAAGATCGAATGAAATTTTAAGTTAAAAATAGAACGGTGCTCTGTGTTCTATTCTCCCTCTATACAATTGATGTTTTTATAAAAAAACATTATCCACTTCTCATTTTTCCTATAATATGTACAAATAGCAAACACAAAAAATATTTTATAATATGAAAAAAATTATTCTTGTGGTGGTCTGTTTAGCAATCATGGCGTATGGCGTGTTGCATTTCATCATGCCTGAAAAAGCTATGCCACGCTTAAATCAATTTTTTTCTCACCCTATAAAAGATGTTCAACTGATTCAAGACTGGCTCAAACATAATCAACAACAGCAGTTGTTATTGGTTGATGTGATCCAACCGGTCAGTCCAAAGCAAACTGGTCCTTATGTTGAATATATCAAACAACGAATTGAATTGAATCAACAAAATATTCAGCGTATTAAGCTCAGTCACTACAAAAGCAAAGCATTTAAAGAAATTCAACAGCTGGAAATTCACGCCTTGCAGCAATGGAATAATCTCCATCAAAGCAATATTGTTGATGCTTTTGAACAGCAACAACGTTTTTTAGATTTGCCCATGAAAGAATTGAAACAACTGGACACTGAAGCACGTTACGCACTTCAACAACAAGAAATGAGCGTATTGCAACGGCTACAACAGTTGGTCCAGCAAAACAGCGATTATGTTGCAGATATTGACCATAACCTGCTTGGTGACTGGCTTGACTACCATTTGATGCAACATGAAATTCACCCGATCATTGTCGAAGGGCAAAGTCCTTCCTCCACTGACCCAGATGATCGTTTAGAAGCATTACAAGATTTGCAACTGTATAAACGTTTTCAGCCAGATACGGATGAATATAAATACATCATGGCTCTTTTAACTCAGCTTTGGCATGTTGAATATCCCACTTCATCCAATCTAGCCACAGCAAACCCGCAACCGATTTCATATGCTGATCAATCCGGAGAAGAAATTATCGTTCCGGAAGATACACCAAAAGCTGAAAAATTGAAGCAACTGATTAAGACACAAGATGACAAAGTGAGTGATATGTTGTTCGGTCAACTCAGACAGGCTTTCTTTAAAGAAAAATAGAATTAAATATAGAAAATTTAAAAATAAAAAAACCACCCTTTCGGGTGGTTTTTCAATCTCGAACCGTGTCTTATTGAGCGCGGTTTTTGATTTTGCGGATGGTTTCCAGCTGAGCAGCAGTTTCTGCAAGAGCAGCCAAAGCAGCAGCAGAGTCCAAGTCGCTCTTTTGATTTGCTAGCAATTGTTCAGCTTGTTTACGAGCTTCAATAATTGCTGCTTCATCAAGGTTGTCAGCACGTACTGCAGTGTCTGCAAGTACTGTAACAACGTGCGGTTGAACTTCAAGTACACCACCAGATACATAGATTAACTCTTCTGTACCATTTTCAAGCAGAACGCGGATTGCGCCCGGCTTGAGTAAAGTTACTAGCGGAGCATGGCCAGGCATAATACCCAACTCACCGCCAGCACCTTTAGCAATTAGCATAGTTACAGTGCCTGAGTACAAAGACTCTTTAACACTTACAACGTCACATTGCATAGTCGCCATGAGAATCTCCTAAATTAGGTAGCTAATTAAAGTTTCTCGGCTTTAGCAATCACTTCGTCAATACCACCAACCATATAGAACGCCTGTTCTGGGATGTGATCGTATTCACCAGCTAGAAGACCTTTAAAGCCACGAATTGTTTCTTTAAGCGGTACAAGTTTACCAGGAGCACCAGTAAACACTTCAGCTACGTGGAATGGTTGAGAGAAGAAACGTTGGATCTTACGTGCACGGTATACAGTAAGTTTGTCTTCTTCAGCCAATTCGTCCATACCAAGAATCGCGATGATGTCTTTCAATTCTTTATAACGTTGAAGAACGTTTTGAACTGAACGAGCAATTTCGTAATGCTCAGCACCCACAACTAATGGATCTAACTGACGTGAAGTAGAGTCAAGTGGATCGATCGCTGGGTAAATACCAGAAGATGCGATGTCACGGCTCAATACTACAGTTGCATCCAAGTGAGCGAAGGTAGTAGCAGGCGATGGATCTGTTAAGTCATCGGCAGGTACGTATACCGCTTGGATTGACGTAATAGAACCAGACTTAGTAGATGTAATACGTTCTTGAAGAACACCCATCTCTTCTGCAAGAGTCGGTTGGTAACCTACTGCAGATGGCATACGACCTAGAAGTGCTGATACTTCAGTACCTGCCAGTGTATAACGGTAGATGTTGTCTACGAACAATAGTACGTCACGGCCTTTACCGTTTTCGTCTTTCTCGTCACGGAAGTACTCAGCCATAGTCAAACCAGTCAACGCTACGCGTAAACGGTTACCCGGTGGCTCGTTCATCTGACCGTAAACCATCGCTACTTTGTCAAGTACGTTAGAGTCTTTCATCTCGTGATAGAAGTCGTTACCTTCACGAGTACGCTCACCAACACCAGCAAATACAGATAAACCTGAGTGTGCTTTAGCGATGTTGTTGATCAACTCCATCATGTTTACAGTTTTACCAACACCGGCACCACCGAACAGACCAACTTTACCACCTTTAGCGAACGGGCAAAGTAAGTCGATGACTTTAATACCAGTTTCTAAAAGGTCAGTAGATGCTGCTTGTTCAGCATAAGAAGGTGCTTGACGGTGAATCGGCAAACGTTCTTCAGTGGCAACTGGACCAGCTTCGTCGATAGGGCGACCAAGGACGTCCATGATACGACCTAAACATGCAGTACCTACAGGTACAGAGATAGGCGCGCCAGTGTTAGTTACGTTCAAACCACGCTTAAGGCCTTCAGTAGAACCCATTGCAATAGTACGAACTACGCCATCACCAAGTTGTTGCTGAACTTCTAATGTAGTTTCAGTGCCATCAACGTGGAGAGCGTCATAGATCTTAGGAACGCTGTTACGTTCAAACTCGACGTCGATAACCGCGCCGATGATCTGAATGATACGACCGCTACTCATTGCTGTCTCCTCAATTCAAACTAATAATGTTAAACGGCAGCGGCACCACCAACGATCTCAGAAATTTCCTGAGTAATCGCGGCTTGACGCAGCTTGTTATAAATAAGTTGTAGGCTCTTGATCAGCTCACCCGCGTTATCCGTTGCAGCTTTCATTGCAACCATACGTGCAGACTGTTCACACGCGATGTTTTCAATCACGCCTTGATAAACCATAGACTCGATGTAACGAACCAATAAACCATTTAAAAGCTCTTCAGCTTCTGGTTCATAGATATAGTCCCAACCGTATTGACGGTTCAAACCTTCGCTTTCTTCAGCAGCTGCTAAAGGAACGAGTTGTTCGATCTTTTGGTTTTGAGTCATGGCATTGACAAAGCCGTTTGACACCAGATAAATACGATCTAACTCGCCTTTATCGTAAGCGTCCAACATCACCTGTACAGAACCAGTTAACTGTTCAAGACTTGGCGCATCACCTACGTTTGTAGTTGCACCAAGCACTTTACCGCCGTAGTTTTTAAAAAACGAAACCGCTTTTTGACCAATTAAAGCAAATTGAACTTCAATTGACTGCTCTTGTTGCTGTTGAACGTGTTTTACCACTTTCTTGAACAGGTTAATGTTCAAGCCACCAGCAAGGCCGCGATCTGATGACACAATGATATAGCCAACGCGCTTAACCGGGCGTTCAACCATATAACGGTGTTTGTATTCAGGATTCGCTTGGACCAAGTGAGCAATTACACGGTGCATATTTTCGGCATACGGACGGCCTTGAGCCATGCGCTCTTGCGCACGACGCATCTTAGAAGCTGCTACCATCTGCATCGCGCGAGTAATTTTCTGCGTGCTTTTGATACTTGCTACTTTGGCGCGAATTTCTTTTAAATTTGCCATACGCTTAACCTAGTATTCGAAGGCTCTTTCGAGCCCTCGAAGGTTGATTCCGTGAACCAAACCAACACTAATCTAGCAAGTTGCTAAATTAGTAAGTTTGAGTCGCTTTGAACTTTTCAATACCAGCTTTGAATTCAGCTTCGATATCTTTGTCCCAAGCACCAGTCTCGTCAATTTTTTGCATTACTGCAGCATGTTCTGAACGGAAGTAAGCAATTAACGCAGCATCAAATGCAACGATTTTCTTCACTTCAACGTCAGCCATGTAGCCTTCGTTAGATGCATAAATTGAAACAGCCTGGTCAGCAATTGAGTAAGGAGCATATTGTTTTTGCTTCATTAACTCAGTTACACGTTGACCATGTTCAAGTTGCTTACGAGTTGCTTCGTCAAGGTCAGAAGCGAACTGAGCAAACGCTGCCAATTCACGGTATTGCGCCAAAGCAGTACGGATACCACCAGACAATTTCTTGATGATCTTGGTTTGAGCAGAACCACCAACACGAGATACAGAGATACCCGCGTTCACAGCAGGACGGATACCTGCGTTGAACAATGATGTTTCAAGGAAGATCTGACCATCAGTAATCGAAATTACGTTGGTTGGTACGAATGCAGATACGTCACCGGCTTGAGTTTCAATAATCGGCAATGCAGTTAATGAACCAGTTTGGCCTTTAACTTCACCGTTAGTGAATTTCTCAACGTAGTCAGCAGATACACGAGAAGCACGTTCAAGTAAACGGCTGTGTAAATAGAATACGTCACCAGGATATGCTTCACGACCTGGTGGACGACGTAAAAGCAATGAAATTTGACGGTAAGCAACAGCTTGTTTAGACAAGTCATCATAAATGATAAGCGCATCTTCACCGCGGTCACGGAAGTACTCACCCATTGTACAGCCAGCATAAGGAGCTAGATACTGCATTGCTGCAGGATCAGCTGCAGCTGCAGCTACAACAGTTGTGTACGCCATAGCGCCAGTTTCTTCAAGCTTGCGTACTACGTTAGCAATAGTCGATTGTTTTTGACCAATAGCTACGTATACACATTTAATGCCAGAGTTTTTCTGAGCGATGATCGCATCGATCGCCATTGCTGTTTTACCAGTTTGACGGTCACCAATGATCAACTCACGTTGACCACGGCCTACAGGGATCATTGTATCTACTGATTTATAACCAGTTTGTACAGGTTCATCCACTGATTGACGCCAAATTACACCTGGTGCTACTTTTTCAACAGCATCAGTAAGTTTTGCATCAATAGGGCCTTTACCATCAATCGGGTTACCCAAAGCATCTACTACACGGCCTAAAAGTTCTGGACCAACCGGAACTTCTAATACACGACCTGTGCAACGCGCTTTTTGACCTTCTTGAAGGCTTAAGTAGTTACCTAAGACAACGGCACCCACTGAATCCTGTTCTAGGTTCAGTGCCATACCAAATAAGCCGCCGTCGAATTCGATCATTTCACCGTACATTGCATCAGCAAGGCCGTGAATACGCACAATACCGTCGGAAACCATAACAATGGTCCCTTCGTTCTTAGCGGTCGCGCTGGTGTCCAGATCGCCGATACGCTGTTTAATGAGCGCACTGATCTCGGATGGATTCAGTTGTTGCATTGCGCTATACCTCAATCTTTTTAAAGTTCAGTCTTCTTTTACGCAGTAATTTTTTATAAATAATTACGCAAGAAGACGAGTCCGCATTTTTTCAAGCTTGTTAAGCGCAGAATCATCTATCACTTGGTCGCCTGCACGAATAACTACACCAGCAATTAATTCTGGTTTAACTTCTACAGAAACATTTACCGCAGCGTTAAAGCGTTTTTTCAACGCATCTGCAAGTAGTTGTTCTTGTGTAGAAGACAATGGGAATGCTGATTCAATCACAACATCCACAGTGTTGTTATTCTGTGATTTGAGCTGTTCGTATTCTGTTTCAATTTCAGGAAGAAGAGTCAAACGGTCATTTTCAGCAAGCAATGTCAAAAAGTTTGACACTGCTGCGGTTTGATCTTCACCTAAAACTTTAGCAAAAACACTTACCTGCTCTGCAGGAGTAAGCTCAGGGCGATTTAAGTAAGCTGAAAATGCTTCGTCTTGCACCGCAGCACTGAGCAAAGTTAATGCATTTGACCAAGCGTCAGTTGCACCTTGCTCAGAAGCGTAAGCAAATGCTGCTTTAGCGTATGGGCGTGCCAACGTCAAGAGTTCAGCCATAATCCGCCTCTCTTAAAGTTTAGCAGCCAGCTGAGTCAGCATGGCATTGTGAGCTTCTGCGTCAACTTGCTGGGTCAGAATTTTTTCTGCACCAATCACTGCAAGAGCAGCAACTTGTTGACGTAATTCTTCGCGAGCAGCATTGATTTCAGTATCAACAGCTTCTTTCGCTTGTTGACGAATACGCTCACCTTCAGCAGCTGCTTGAGTACGCGCTTCTTCTACCAATTGCGCACCGCGACGGTTCGCTTGTTCGATCAATTGAGCCGCTTGTGCTTTAGCTGCGTCTAATTCAGCTTTCACTTGAGCTTGCGCATCGGCAAGGTCAGCTTTTGCTTTTTCAGCAGCGTTTAAGCCATCAGCGATTTTACGCTGACGCTCACTAATCGCATTGATTAGTGGTGGCCATACAAACTTCATGCAAAATGCGACGAAAATCGCAAATGCAATCGCTTGGCCAATCAATGTGAGGTTGATATTCATTGCTATTCCTCAATGGTTTAATTTAGGAATTAAGCTGATTAACCTACAAATGGATTAGCGAAGATGAAGAACAAGCCAATACCAACACCGATCATAGGCACAGCATCAAGAAGACCCGCGATTAAGAACATACGAGTTTGAAGTTGTGGAGCCAATTCTGGTTGACGAGCAACAGCTTCAAGGAAGCGACCGCCTAAAAGACCAAAACCAATCGCAGTACCTAAAGCACCGAAAGCGATCAAGATAGCAGATGCAATTGCAACTAGACCTAAAGTGAGTTCCATGATAATTCCTCAGAGGTTAGGTATATACCAAATTAAAGTAAAAAATTAAGCCCAACCATCCTTTTGACAGTCAGGCAATACCATTAATGTTTTTCGCTAGCCATACTCAAGTATACGATAGTCAGCATCATGAAAATGAATGCTTGTAACGTAATAACAAGAATGTGGAAGATCGCCCAAGGCACAGACAACGCCCACTGGATCCAGAACGGTAATAATGCGATGAGGATGAAGATTAACTCACCTGCATACATGTTACCGAAAAGTCGTAGAGCCAATGAAACTGGACGTGCAAGGAATGTTACGAGTTCCAGAATCAAGTTCACTGGAATGAGCAACGCTTTTGCAACTGGGTTACTTGGGTTAAATGGGTTGAGTGCTAACTCGCCGACGAAACCGCCGATGCCCTTTTCACGAATGCTATAGAACAAGATAAGTACAAATACTGACAATGACATACCAAGGGTAACGTTAGGGTCAGTAGATGGAACAATCTTGAAGTAAACGTGATGCGGGTCCATACCAAATACGTTTGAACCAATAATTCCTGCAAGATGCGGGATGAAATCCACTGGAAGTAAATCCATCGCATTCATCAGGAAAATCCACACAAAAATTGTGAGGGCTAAAGGCGCAATTAAGCGTGATTTGCCATGGAAAGTGTCGCGGACACTTGAGTCAACAAACTCGATGATCATTTCGATTGCAGACTGGAACTTGGTAGGAACACCAGCGTTTGCAGCTTTCGCTACTAACCAGAACAACAAACAGAAAACCACACCGAGAGTGATAGACCAACCCATTGAATCCAAGTGAATAGCAGTGAACCCCATCTGTTGAGCTTCATCAGCAGTCTCAGCCAATTTCCAAGAACCATCAGGCATTTTGCCATAGGTTAAATTGGTCAAGTGATGCTTGATGTACTCGGTCGAAGTAAGGGCATGTTCTTCAGCAGCCATAAATCACACCTGGTCAATGTCAAATACTAAATAGAGAGAACGAACATCGCGTGCTGCCTGATATCTCGTTCATCTCCTAAAAAACTTTTCAATTTTTTGTTGTGTTTAAACTTATTTCCGGAGTCGTGACGCCCAAAAAGGTGCGACCCACGTCATCGTCTGAACAAGTATAAATCCACAAAACAATGCCACCGCTGACAACGGTTTGACAGTGCTTAAAATTAAAATGAAACCAACAATCACAATTGCAAACTTGCCCATCAAGCCTCTATACATGTTCGAAAGAACCTGTTTTGAAGCTCGCGCACCTGCGGCTCGAAACGATTGCCAAGAAAAATAACAACTTGCAAGCCAACACACCAACGCACCAAGTGCGGCACTGTAAGCTGCAGTTGAGTCTTTCACGACCCACGCTATCAAGGCTGAAACAGGAATCATGCATGCTTGTAAAATGACTAAAGCTTTCGCTAATCGTCGGTCAATCATGCGACTAGTTCGGCTCATTATTTATTCACTCACAGCAATCATGCTTGACAAGTTTAGCTGATGATCGTTTTTAATCGCAGGCATTATAGAGTTACACCCCTGAACATGCAATCTTTTCCCGACCTAAGTCGGATTTTTTAATTACATAAATCGCTTTTGAACTCATCCATTACTGTTTAATTTTTGCATTATTTTCGTGCATTTTGTACACACTTATGGGTTTGCTCGGCAAGTTTTTTCCATGCCAGCACAAAGTCCCCTTCCCTGCCCATACTTTCATCGACAGCCTGGAAGGTCACCGGATTCAATTTTTGGTACTGGTTTTTGCTGGCATGCCCTTCTGCCAGGAGGCACATATTACGAGCTGGACGGCTATCATTTAAATACTTGATTTGGGCAATGGTCGGTGCAACATGTGGATCATCGGTCAATGCACCGGAAAATTTCAGGTTTAAAGCACGTTCCAGATATTGATAGGCATCATGATATGCCCAATAAGGCTTTACTGTTGCATTACTGCTGTATTGTTGTGCACTCAGCAGCATCTCTTGAGCAAAGCGTTTGGCATTGGCCCAGTAGGCTTCTTTATGTTCTGGTAATTGTTGTGAGCGCAGGGCTGCAATAAAAAAGCCGATACGTACGGCATTGTTGGGATCCAGCCACACATGTGTATCGACCGTATTGTTCAACGCCACACCACGGGTAGTACGCTGCGGCAAGGTTTGCACAATACCGGACTCTAAAATCGAAATCGCTTTGGGATTATCTGATAATAACTTGTTCAATGGAGCTTCATGTGCCTTACCCAGCCAGATCACCAGTGAGGCATCCAGAATGGCTTTGCGATGCGCTGGTGTCAGGGTAATGTCATGTCCAGACTGATCCCCCAGCAAGAGCACAGGCTTCTCCACGCCCTGAGTCACTTCCTGAGCAATAAGATAAATGGGATGCGTAGAAACCACCAGACTCTGTGTCCAGCCAAAGCTACTGAAGAGGGCCAGTGCACAAAATGCAAAGAAACGGGACATGAAGAAAATCACCAAATACTCAATAAATGTTATAATATAACAAATCGACAAAAATGCCTATGTTTATCGAAACGGGTATCGCTTCATGTTAAGATTTAATGTCCTTTGATTTTTATAAATTTCGCACTTGAGGTTTTGCTATGAGCTTATGTTCGCACGAACATCACAATGCATTACATGGCGTACATGACCATCATAATATAGCAACACGTCTTGCTGAAGCAGAAAGTCTCTGTGCAACGACTGGCGCACGCTTAACCCCATTACGCAAAGAAGTGCTGGAACTGATTTTAAATGCCAGCGGTCCTATGGGTGCCTATGATTTACTGGCTAAAATCAAGAGTGAATCTGACCGTCCTGCTGCACCACCAACGGTATATCGTACTTTGGACTTTTTACTGGAAAAAGGTTTAATCCATCGTTTAACTTCGATTAATGCCTATATTCCATGTTGTCATCCGCGCGAAGGACATCAGGCAGCATTTTTAATTTGTACCGAATGCAAAAATGTTAAAGAGGCCTCTGCTCAGGGGCTATTAAAACAATTAGATGAACTTTCAGCATCAGATCAATTTACTGCACATCACAGTATTATTGAAATTTCCGGGATATGTCAGCAGTGTCGCAACAAACAGTAACAGTCAATCCCCTAATTGCCCTAGATAAAATCAGTGTGCGGATTGATGACCGTGACATTTTAAAAAATGTGGATTTTGCTTTACACGAGCGAGAAATTGTCACCCTGATCGGTCCAAATGGTGCGGGAAAATCTACCCTGATTAAAGTGCTTTTAGGCATTGTGAAAGCCAATTCAGGAAAAATTCATAGCCATAAAAAACTCAAATTTTCCTATGTGCCGCAAAAGTTTAGTCCATCGCATAGCCTGCCTTTGCGGGTGCAGGATTTATTGGCTTTAGAACACTGTGATGCAGATATTAAAGCAGAAATTATTCGTGATACCGGCATTACCAAATTACAGGATTGTAAGGTTCAGCAACTTTCAGGTGGTGAACGGCAACGGGTATTACTGGCACGGGCTTTACTGCGTTTGCCCGATGTACTGGTACTGGATGAACCGATGCAAGGTCTGGATATTCAGTCCGAGGCTGAATTGTATGAATATGTCAGAAGCCTGCCGATCAAATATGGCTGTGCCGTGTTGATGGTCTCACACGATCTGCAATGGGTCATGCAGGGTACACATCGGGTCGTGTGTTTAAACAAGCACATCTGCTGTAGCGGCTTGCCGGAAAATGTGCAGCAGCACCCTGAATATCAGGCCATTTTTGGCACCAATCGGGTGTTCTATCAACATCATCATGACCACTGTGCGCATGGTGACAGTGCGACTCCGTGTCAGCATGATCCTCGTCCACATATTCACCCTGAACCGGAAGCTTAAGCCATGATGGAATGGTTACAACTCTTGTTACCTGCATGGACCATGGGAACCTTGTTGGTGTTTCTGACAGCTCCGCTGGGCTGTCTGATGTTATGGCGACGGATGTCTTTTTTTGCCGACACCATGGCACATGGCACTTTATTGGGCGTGGCGATTGCAGGTGCTTTGAGCCTGCCTTTATGGTTGGGTGTGAGCTTTTTGGCTTTTCTATTGGTGGCTATTTTATGGGTACTGCATGACCCTCGCCTGCCCAATGATGCCTTATTGGCTTTATGTTCAGCCACCCTACTCTGCTCAGGCTTACTGTTTATTCAGCATATTCCTAGTTTAAGACCTGAATTGCTCAGCTATTTGTTTGGCGATCTGCTGCAAATTTCCTGGTCAGACTTGCCGATGTTTGCCATTGTCATTATTGCGGCTTTAGCTGTGTTGTATAAAAACTGGCAAGCACAGATTCAAATTGCAATTGACCCAGATATGGCAGTGAGTGAAGGCGTGAATGCCAAATGGCAACGTCTGGTGTTTATGCTACTGCTGGCCCTATTTACCGTATTGGCTTTGCGTGCAGTCGGTTCATTGTTGATGGGCGCTTTACTGGTGATTCCGGCATTAACAGCGCGTTTGCTGGCAAACTCGCCGAAACAGATGGTGGTTTGGGCTTTTGTGATTGCACAAATCGGGATTAGTGTCGGGCTATGGTCCAGCGCAGGACTCGATACCTCTACCGGCCTGACCATTGTCCTGACTATGGCAATTTTATTTGCGGTGATTTTTACCGTACAAAAATTCAAGAAGCTGAGCTAAGGTGATGACCAGCAAGCGATACTTTATTAGTGCTTGTCTGCTTGGACAAAAAGTTCGTTACGATGGACAAGATTGTTTAGTCCGGGAATTAGTTTCAGATTTAATTCCTGATCAATATGTGAGTTTATGTCCTGAGATCAGTGGCGGACTGCCTACCCCTCGCCCGCCTGCTGAAATTCAGAATGCATCAGGTAGAGATGTTCTGAACAATCATGCGACTGTAATAGATCGAGAAGGCATGAATGTTTCTGATGCCTTTATTCAAGGGGCTTATGCAGCCTTAGCCTTGGCGCAAGAACATCAGGTTACTCATGCCATCCTCAAAGCAAATAGTCCATCCTGTGGCAGTGACTTGATTTATGATGGAACATTTACAGGACATAAAATTCAGGGTGAAGGCGTAACCGCCGCGCTGTTTAGGAAACAGGGTATTGTAGTATTAACTGAACATGAATTCCTTCAGGCTTTAAAACTGATTAAACGCTGATACATTTCAACTTTATCCAGGCAATAGTTTTTTATTCTAGCCAAAGCTTCAAACGGCTTTTATACTGTTCAAATAAAAAACAAAATAAGTTTCCCAATGAATATTCGCACCTTCGAACTATGAGCACGTTATCATCTTTGGGCCCCCCATCACTTAAGCATATCTCTACACGCTGTTTCTGATGAAGATTTTTTGAAAGATTGTGGTCTGTTCTTCAAAAGTATTTTGGGCACACTGAACCACTTGCTTGTTGCTGAACATGAACTTTGATTTTCTCGTTTTTCTAAAGGGGAATCACCCGCTATCGCCTTAAACAGTGTGATTGAGACCGACCGTCATCGATTATTAGAACGGCTACTTCAAAGTGCTGGGCTGTGGCAGAGCTTGATACAAGAGCTAAACCAGGAAGCTTTAGATGGCGTGCTGCATTACCGGAATACACGGGGCCAAGACTTGAGCCTACCTTATGCAGCAACACTAATGCATGTGTTCAATCATGCTACCCATCATCGCGGACAAATCACGGCTGCAATGACGACTTTGGATTATGCATCATCGGAACTGGATATGTTATTTATGCTGATGGAAGAACAACAGGCTGTGACTTAATCCATTCTCATTTTATTGATGTACCAAACTTAATAACGTTGCTGCACAGGCAAACAATACCGCAAAGGTCCGGTTCATATATTTCTGCTGTTCCGGCGATTTTAAAAGTCTCAGCACTTTGGCGGCCAATCCTGTATAACCCGCCATCACGATCAGATCAATCGTCACCATGGTAACTGCCATAATCAGATACTGAATCCATTGTGGTTTAGACAAATCCAGAAACTGTGGCAACACGGCAAGTAAAAACACAATCGCTTTGGGGTTGCTCATATTGACCAAGAAGCCATATAAGACCAGTTTAGGAATCGATTTAGTCGGTTGTTCCTGTTGAATCTCAATGGCCTGTGCGGGTGCTGTCCATTGCAGGTATGCCAAATACAAGAGATAAACCACGCCAAACCATTTCACCAGCAAAAAAGCCCAAGGTGTGGTGGCAAATAGCACCCCTACCCCAGCTGCCACAATCCCGATTTGCACTAAAAGTGCCAGCTGTAAACCTAAAGCATTCCAGTATCCACGTCGAAAACCATAATTTAAACCGCTCGACATCGAAGCAATTGCACCTGCTCCAGGAGAAATACTAATGACCCAGCATGCCAGCATATAGGCAAGCCAAACTTGGTAAGACATAAAATATAAGGAGATAAAAAAGTGAAACTATTATATGACTTTTCATCTTTTAAAGGGCTTAAAAATCGAAGTGCAAACTCAAGACTTGGGCTATTCACTCAAGCAGTGATGAGGCACAATAAAGCCAGACACGTATTTTATAAAAATTGTTAGGAGCCCTGTATGACTGCCCAATCTGTAATTTTACCGTTACCTTCAGATCATGCCCGGTTTATTGTTTTACGTTTAAAAGACTTAACGATTGAAGAGTTAAAAGAAAAACTTGCAGATTTATTTAGTACCCGTGACCGTTTAATCACCCAGCATCCGAATGCACAGATTAAAACAGGCATCGCTTTTGGTCCGGAGCTTTGGGCAAAACTTTATCATCAAACTCCTGCCGGCTTTAAGCAGTTACAACCAATTCAAGGTACATTCCAGATGCCTGTGGTTCCTGCTGATCTGCTGATTCATATTGCCAGTGCTCGCGCCGACATCTGCTTTGCCTTAAGCCAGTCTTTCTTTGAAGGTATTCAAGATAAAGTTGAAGTACTGGATGAACGGGTATGTTTCCGCTATTTCGATGGACGTGACATGACTGGTTTCATCGATGGCACTGAAAATCCGCAATTTCCGGATGATCGTGCTGAAGTCGCTTTACTCGATGAAGATGCCGGAATTTTTGCTGATGGCTCTTTTGTCTTTGCGCAGCGCTATGCACATAACCTGGAAAAATGGAAAAAATTAAAAGTTGATGCGCAAGAAAATGTGATGGGTCGAACCAAGTTAGAGTCAATTGAACTGGATGATGAGGTGAAGCCTAAAGATGCCCACATTGCCCGTGTGGTGATTGAGGATGAGAAAGGTGAAGAAATGGAAATTTTACGCCATTCCCTTCCTTATGGCGAAGGTCGAGGTGACCAGGGTTTATTCTTTATTGCTTATACCAAAAACTTAAGCATTATCGATTATATGCTGGAACATATGTTTGGTACAGCTGGCGATGGTATTCATGACCGCTTACTCCACTTCGTCACTCCTATGGATGGAGCGTATTATTTTGCACCGAGTGAAGAATTGCTGGAAGAAGTTTTGGAAGGGTAATTTAAAAAAGGAAGGAGCTAATTTTAGCTCCTTCCTTTTTTATTTTTTCAGTCGAAGATACTTAAACCAAATACTTTAGTACATCAAAACAATTAACTTTTAAATTCATATCGGCTTTGTTGCACAAACCTATCTGTAAAGGCTTTTTCAGCGATATAATTTTCAAATGAAGAAGCCTACACACAAAATCTACCGCACCACCAATTGGCCCGCATATAACCGAGCACTCATGAGTCGCGGAAATATTGCCATTTGGTTTGATCCTGCTACGCAATGGTATGCTCCATCAAAAGGCAAACAAGGGCGAAATCAAACCTACTCCGACGCAGCCATCCAATGCTGCTTAATGATTAAATCCTTATTCCGTCTGTCTTTACGTATGGTTACTGGCTTTGTGCAAAGTCTGATTA